>DATIRH010000454.1:0-5087 GCA_035469845.1 Proteiniclasticum sp.
AGCAGAAGGGGTTGGAAAAGATGTGACAATGATCGTGGGCAACGGCTACACGAAAGGTCATGCAGAAATTACAATCCAGGAACTGAGAGAATCAGAAGCGTTAAGGAAAATATTTGAAGAACTATATGTTTAAAGGGGGTATCAGATGAACAGATTTGCAGAGAACAACAGGATAGAAATGTTTCCGGATGTACCAGAGGATAAGTGGAACAGCTGGTTATGGCAGGTACAGAACAGAATTGAAACCGTGGAACAGCTCAAACAGTATCTTCCACTTAACATAGAAGAAGAAGCCGGTGCGTTAAAAGCGACAAAATCACTTAGAATGGCGATTACACCCTACTATCTCACACTGATGGACAAGGAAAATCATAGAGACCCGGTGAGGCTTCAGGCAGTTCCGTCAGCCCTTGAAATTGTGACTTCAGATGCGGATCTCATGGATCCTCTGCATGAGGATGAGGATTCACCTGTACCAGGGCTTACGCACAGATATCCAGATCGAGTGCTTCTTCTCATTACAGATCAGTGCTCCATGTACTGCAGACACTGTACGAGAAGAAGATTTGCGGGCCAGACAGACAGTCCCATGAGCAATGACAGGATTGATAAGGCCATTGATTACATCAGAAATACGCCTGGAATCCGTGATGTGCTGCTTTCAGGTGGAGATGCTCTTCTGATGAGTGATGCAAGACTGGAAGCCATCATTAAAAAGCTTCGTGCGATTCCCCATGTGGAGATCATCAGAATCGGCACCAGAGTTCCAGTGGTCATGCCTCAAAGAATCACAGAGGACCTTGTGAATATGCTGAAAAAATATCATCCGATCTGGCTTAATACACACTTCAATCATCCTTCCGAAATCACAGAGGAATCAAAAGCCGCCTGTGAACGTATGGCCGATGCAGGAATACCTTTAGGCAACCAGTCTGTCCTTTTAAAAGGAATCAATGATTGTGTTCATGTCATGAAAGATCTGGTACATGAACTTGTTAAAATCAGAGTGAGACCCTACTACATCTATCAGTGCGATCTGTCCATGGGGCTGGAGCATTTCAGAACACCTGTATCCAAGGGCATTGAGATCATAGAAGGACTACGTGGACATACCTCAGGGTTCAGCGTGCCGACCTTTGTGGTGGATGCACCAGGTGGTGGCGGAAAGATTCCTGTCATGCCGAATTATGTGATCAGTCAAGGAACACATAAGGTGATTCTGAGAAACTTTGAAGGTGTCATCACAACTTATACAGAGCCGGATACCTATGAAGATGACTGCCAGTGTGATGTCTGTCAAGGGAAGAGAAAAGTCGATAATATAGGCATATCCGGACTTCTTGAAGGAGATGCCATCAATATCGGAAATGCGGAATCGCTTCGCAAGGCAAGACCCTAAATGGAAGGGCTATTTCGCTTATCTTCACTGGCCATCATGGGCATGGGAAAGAATACGGGGAAAACCTCTTTTCTGAATCTGCTGATTGAAGAAGCCCATCGGCAGGCAAAAGATAGAGTGCTGGCCCTGACATCCATCGGACGCGACGGAGAGGAAAGAGATCTGGTGACCAAAGGTGACAAACCGAGAATCTATGTGACAGAGGGAACACTAGTCGCCACAGCAGAAGATCTTCTTTCAAGATGTGATGTGACAAAAGAAATCATGGAGAGCACAGGTGTTTTCAGCGCACTTGGAAGAATCATCATTTTTCGCGCATTATCGGACGGGTTTGTTGAATTGGCAGGTCCGTCGAGGAGCACAGATCTTCAGAAAATTGAGCAGAGCATGAGAGATATAGACAGAAACTGCTTTTTCATCGTGGATGGAGCATTATCTCGGATGTCTTTCTCCACCCAGACGGAGGGAGCGGTACTCTGCACTGGCGTGAGTGTCAGTCAGAGTCTGGAGAAGATCTATGAGAAAACGATAAATGCGGTGAATTCTCTGACCTTGAAAAAGACGGGGTATGCTCTGCCGGAAGAAGAAGGAAGAGCCTTTGTCAAGAATGGAGACTGGAGTAGGGTGCAGGGAGAGATTGCGCTTTCACTCGGAAAAGAGATCAGGCAAATCCTGTCTGAAGATACAGAGGCGATCTACATAAGAGGAGCTGTCACAGATCAGCTTCTCACGGAACTTCTGGCATCTCAGAATTTCAGAAACAGAGATCTTATTATCAGAGATGGCACAAAACTTCTTGTAAGCCCAGAGATGATGAGAAAACTTGAAATCAGAAAGATCCGGATTCAGGTGGTTGAGGAGATAAGGGTTCTGAAAATCATCGTGAATCCATTTGATCCGAGCGGCTTTGAAGTGAACATAAAGAATCTGTTGGAAAGACTTCAGGAAGGGACAAACATCCCTATACTAAGATTAGGAGTGTGGAAGGAGGGAAAGTGATGCATTTCAGCAAAAAAGAAAAGCAGGACCTGGGACTGAAGTTTATCATGGACCTGATTAAGACTGGAAGCCCCTATGGCAAAGAGCATAAAAGGAAACTGTCTTTTTATGGAATTGAACAGGAGAAAGAGCTTAGAAGAGAGCTTCAGCGTACAAAAGATCTCCGGGACAAACTGTCATCCATCAAAGGGGAATCGGAAGAGATTTTTCTGTTTTTACACGAACTTCGTGATATCAGAAATACCATTCTAGCAGCGAAAGAAGGGCTGATTCTCAGCGAGCTTGATCTCTTTGAGATCAAATTCTTTCTCAAAAGAATGCACCAGATAGAAGAAGTTAGAGAAGCGGTTCTGGGTGAAGAATTAAGGATTCAGAAACTAGATGAGCTTACAGAGCTTCTTGATCCTTCCAGAACAGGGCTTTGCACCTTCTATCTTTATGATGATTATGATGCGGAGCTCAAGAAGATCCGATCGGCTAAGAAAGAAATCGAGAAGAGGATCCGTGAAGCCAGAGGCCTGGAAGAAAAGAATGCGCTTCTCATCACAAGGAGAACCATTGTCGCGAAAGAGGAAGAGAAGGAGCATGAAGTCAGAAAAATGCTGACTCTTGAGATCAAGCCCTACGCACAGAGTATTCTAAGGAATATGGATGTCATCGGAGAACTGGATTTTCTCATGGCGAAAGCGGCACTTGCAGCTGAGTATAAGACGACTATGCCTGAAATCGGCCAAGGATCTTCCATACACATGGAGGAAGGATATCATCCTTACTTTGCAGAACTTCTAAAGAAAATGAATCGGGAATTCATTCCGATCTCTCTGGAAGTCAAGAAAGGAAGTACAGTGATCACCGGTGCAAATATGGGTGGAAAGAGCATCAGCCTGAAAACCCTGTTTCTGAACGTGGCACTGGTACAGCTGGGGATTCTTCCTTTTGCAAGGGAGATGAAAATGCCGATTCTAGGAACCATGAATCTTCTTTCTGTGGATTGGGAAAATCCTGATCAGGGATTGTCCTCCTTTGGGGGAGAAGTGGTGAAGATCAGTGAGGTCATGGAGAAGATGAAGGATGAGCCTTCTCTTCTGGTGCTGGATGAGCCAGCCAGGGGAACCAATCCCGTTGAAGGGATGGCGATCGTGGGGGGACTGCTGAATTTCTTCAAGGAACAACAGCATTTTCTGCTGGTGGCCACACATTACGATATCAAGCACCTGAAAGGGATTCATCGCTATCAGGTGCGTGGACTGCGCGATGTGGATCTGGATGAATACAGGGCCTGGGACAAGGAAGACCGCCAGAAACAGGTAGCTTATCTGTCGAATCTGATGGATTACACCTTGGAAAAATGGGATGGAACGCCTATTGTCGGGGACGCAGTAAAAATAGGCGAATTTCTGGGATTCCAGGAAGGTCTCACTGCTGAAATAAAGAAATTACTGAAATAAGGGGAAAACAAATGAGTAAAATCAGATTAGATATAAATAAAGTAGATGAGGCGAGAAGTCATGCTCGGCATATCGCGGAAGAGACGCAGAGGTTTGTGGACCTTCATACAACGGTGGCCGTTGAAAGAACGGTATGCAGGCTGCTGGGGATAGATGGCATCAATGAGGAAGGTGTTCCACTGCCGAATCTTGTGGTGGACCACCTGAAAGAAAAAGGAGCGCTCGAAAACGGAGCGGCCTTTTATATAGGCAATGCCATGGAGGAGCTTTCACTTTCTCCTCAGGAAATTGCGGAGGAAATCGCAAAAGGCAGACTGGACCTTACTAAACTTCCTCTGCACGACCGATTCGAAGTGGAGATGAGCGTGGAGTCTGTGGCGAAAAAAATGGTCAAGAAGATCAGAGATAATCGCAGCATCAGAGAAGCTCAGCTGGAGAAGTTCGGGGACAAAAAAGGGCCCTTTCTCTATGTCATAGTGGCAACCGGAAATATCTATGCAGATATGGTTCAGGCGAAGGCAGCTGCAAAGCAGGGTGCGGACATCATTGCAGTCATAAGAACCACAGGTCAGTCACTTCTTGATTTTGTGCCCTATGGCGCTACCACAGAAGGATTTGGTGGTACCATGGCGACCCAGGAGAATTTCAGGCTGATGAGAGAAGCCCTGGATGAAGTAGGGGAGGAACTTGGAAGATACATCAGGCTCTGCAACTACTGTTCAGGTCTATGTATGCCTGAAATCGCAGCAATCGGTGCTGTGGAAAGACTGGATGTGATGCTGAACGATGCGCTTTATGGCATTCTCTTCAGAGACATCAACATGAAAAGAACACTGATCGATCAGTACTTTTCAAGAGCCATCAACGGCTATGCAGGCGTCATCATCAATACAGGTGAAGACAACTACCTGACCACAGCAGATGCCTATGAAGAAGCACATACCGTACTTGCTTCCCAGCTCATCAATGAGCAGTTCGCTTTAATGGCGGGCCTTCCTGAAGAGCAGATGGGGCTTGGGCATGCATTTGAGATGGACCCGGAACTGAAGAATGGATTCCTCTTCGAGCTGGCTCAGGCGCAGATGGCAAGAGAGATCTTCCCGAAGGCTCCACTGAAGTATATGCCTCCGACCAAATTTCTGACAGGAGATATATTCAAAGGACAGGTTCAGAATGCGCTCTTTAATATGGTGACAATCATGACAGGGCAGAAGCTTCATCTTCTGGGCATGATGACAGAA
>DATIRH010000455.1:0-2867 GCA_035469845.1 Proteiniclasticum sp.
TCATAGTCTATAGAAGATTGGAGCCGACCGAGTTGGTCTTTCCACGAGTCAATACGAACCTGTGATTTCTTGAAACCGATGCTTTCATAGACGTGCTGTGCACGTGTGTTGTTCAGATTTGTATCAAGAATAATCCTGTCATACCCTAAGTCATAAAACAGACTGTTTATGAGCATTTGCAGCAGTTTAGTTCCATGTCCCTTTTCTTGTCTTTCTAAGTCGCATATTTTGATTCCGATTTCAACCGTTTCTTTGTCTTTTCGTCGATAATTCATTTCTCCCACAGGTGTTGAATCTACTTCAACAATCAATCTTCGATGCTTATCGTCATCATCGGTAGCCAGCTGCTGTGCTACTTTATCAGGGGTTGTATCAAGTCCGTTTGGAAATCCGGCATGTGCCATAACTTTGCCATCGTTCCACCAATCTGAAAGTATTTTACAATCATCTGGTGTAGCATTTCGAATAGTCAAGTTTCCATTCTGCAAATACATAGAATCCTCCATTTTTCTTCGGTAGTATATTTAATCTGGACTATTTATCCGAATTCAGGCGATCACATCGAAAAACTGCCAGTTGATGAGCAAAATCACAAGTGAAACCATGATCACTACAGAAGCCACATAAAACAACTTGCGATATGTTGAAAGTTTAACATCGTTCCATCTCAATGCTAATAATATGATCAGTAGGGCAGCCATTGCAATGAGAGGATAGTTCAGTAAAATATGAATCTTCACCTCTGAAAAAGAACGATAATTATTACTAAGCATTCGCATGACTAGGATGGCGACATTGATGACCGTAGCTGATCCGCATAGAACCAGCAGTGTATGAAGTCTGGAAACAAACTGATGAGGTGATGATTCAGAGTGTTTCTTCTTTTTTTGATATAGGCTGGTCATAAGAAGCATAAACGGCGTGATGATGAAGTATGCTGCACTTAAGGCTGCAATGACTAGACTTGTAAGCAGCCATGGCATCGTACGTCCCTTGGGTAATGGAACAAAGTCACCAGATATTCGCTCTACGTTACCATCTTCTACATCAAAGTAGACCGTTCCAAAATGGTACTGAAAAAGGGAGCCCTGTGATTCCATGCGCTGAAAGACATAGGGGGCGGTTTGTACCAGAATAGAAGATTGCCCTGCCATGCTCATTTCAATTTTATCCTCACCAAGGGCCCTGACGTCAAGCAAAGATAGATACCCATATAGGTCTAAAAAGCCGCTGTACATTTTTCGTGCTCCAAGATAAATGCCTTCCACCTCTTTTGCATCGGGTAGATTACCTGAACTTATTGGGAAGTGTTGATTGCGCTTACCAATCAATGCTTCTGTAAGACCTGAGGTGATATCCATTTCATTAGCCGCGTTGGCCAGAATGATGACACCAAAGCGTTCCTCTGGCACAAAATTCATTTGGGAAGAGAAATAAGCAGTGTTTCCGCCATGTCCAAGTCCTCGGTATTCTCCATCCCATTCAATGAACCCATGGGCGAACCCTGTAAGTCCAGGTCCCATGGAGTGGGTCTGTGTGAGCATTTCATCAAGGGTTTCTCTTTTTTCAAATAAGGGTGAATTCTCACCATCTTCCGGCATAAGAGCCATGGCAAACCTTGCCAGGTCTTCAGCTGTTCCGTTTACCGAACCAACCGGATAGAGTGGAATATAACTCCAGCCAGCTGCCTCAAAGTTCTCAGTTGCATCTAGCTTGTAACCCTCTGCCTTTCTCTTAAGAAGTTCAGGCCTATCTTCTAGAAGGGGATGGGAAGACGTATCATTCATGCCAAGGGATAAAAAGACTGTCTCCATAAGATATTCATGGAAATCCTGTCCGATGATCTGTTCTGCTATGTATGCGCTAAGTGCCACCGCATAATTAGAATAAGCACTGATCGTACCTGGTTTATAGACCTGCAGAGGCTGAGCATCATGAAGAGTCTCTTCCATAGTAGGACGCTTCACAGACGTTGTGAGGATCACATCAAACAGATAATCCTCGAAACCGGTGGTGTGATTCATAATATTGAGCATGGTTATGGGATCATCAAATCGCAGTTTTTTAAGGAAATTCGGTGGCAGATAAGTCCTGATGTCTGCATGAAGATCGATTCTCTCTTCCTCCACCAGGCGCATAATTGTCGTGTATACAAAAAGTTTACTTATAGATCCATATTCAAAAACTGTGTTCCTTGAGTCTACTCGAGTGCCTTGCTTACTATTGGCATAACCGTATCCTTTTGAAAAAATGATCTCATCATTTTTAACAAGAACAACAGCCGCACCAGGTGATGTTTTCCCGATATACTGTGCCATGTAATGGTCAACGAATTCTTCCAGCTCCAAAAGAGGGACACCTGACGGTGTTTCTGTGTCACTTGCCAGCACCTCAGGCGCAGAAGAAAACAGCATTAGTATAGCTACTATGAAGGTGAATGCTTTATGTTTCATTTTGAACAACCTTTCTCTCATCTTGATTGCCACCTCTGAGATAATTCTACTAAATCCAGGATCACCAGTCGAAAAGAGTGGAACTCATTAATCAAAGCCACTAAAATACTTGAATATTTATATATTATTTGCTGAATTTAGCTTTAAATAAGTTAAAAATAGAATGTAATTGCATATTTTCAGTATAATTTTATCATTTACAACAATATTTTTCAAATGTGACAAAAGGATTATAGTTATAGTAACTCATGGATATTTCTCATTGTTTTTTGAAGAAGAGAAGTTTATACTGAAATCAAAAATAATAATGTGAAAATTCAATCAATTCTTGGTACATGCTGGTAGGTCAACTGGCTTAGCTTATTGAACTGCGGAATAGGATTTGGGATGATTGCCTTATTGATGCGGGATTCA
>DATIRH010000456.1:0-5911 GCA_035469845.1 Proteiniclasticum sp.
AAGCGGAGCAGGAGCTGCCCTTAATCCTGTTCAGAAAGTGATCTATTCCACAAATAGAAGAATGGAAAGCCTCATTGATTTCTTTCTCAGATATGAAGAAGTGAAAAATGAAAATGAGCAGCTTCTTCTGGAGAATATAGAGTTAGAATCAAAGCTTAGAAGTTTTGGTTCATTAGAAGATGAAAATCAAAAGTTGAAAGAAATGTTTTCCATTAAAAACAGACAAGATCAGTACGATTATCTTGGTACAAATGTCATAGGCAGAACTGGGGGCGGAATCATAACTTCCTATATCATCGATAAAGGAGAGGATGAAGGCCTTCTAGCTGGTATGGCCATTATGAGTCAGGATGGAATCGTCGGGCAGATTACTGAAACTGCGAAAACCTGGTCTATAGTAGAAACACTGTCCAGCGAAAATATCTCCATCCATGTGACGACTGTCGAAGATAAAAAGAACAGTGGAATCCTGGAAGGACATATTGGAAGCGGACAGAAACAGATGGCTAAAATATCTTATCTTCCAATAGATTCTTCTATAAAAGAAGGCGATTCTCTTGTAACATCAGGTCTTGGAAAATTCTATCCACCAGACTTTTATATTGGTGAAGTGGTTCGAGTTGATGAGGACAAAGGAAATCTGATGAAGACTGCCATTGTTGAAACTGCGGTGGATTTTAACGATGCCAGGATGCTTTTTGTTATTCTACCGAAAAATATTGAGGATGTGGAATATTGATGAGAAGAATATTTATATTATTCACAGCAGTATTCCTTCTTTTATTTGATCAGACTATACTTCCTTTTTTTTCTGTGTTTAACTCCTATGGAAGTATTCTTTTCACCTTCTTCGGTTTGTTTGCCATGATGACCGACTATGAGGATGCAATTGTTTTAGCCATTATTTCTGGTGTACTACAGGATATTTTCTTCCCGTACGCCTTCGGATTAAACACCTTGACTAATTTATTCCTTTATCTTGGTCTTGCAAAAGTAGGCTTCACATTAAAAGAGGGAAGAAAAACCATCCCGATTTTATTTGTAACCCTGGCTCAGGCAGCTAAAACTCTTGTAATGATCTTGGTACTCTTTTTGATTGGAGTCAGAGGAAACTATTTTTCAATTTTTATAACACCGATCTTTACAATGATCATCGGTATTTTAATCTATAGAATAGTAGTAGCCTATAGCAGAATACCGATTGTGAAAAAGGAATGGAGATTCTAGAAAACTTGCTATGCAAGTTTTCTTTTTAACGAAATAGAGAATTCACCTTTAATTTGGCGTTTTTCAGTTATTTGAGTGGAATTATTCATTCAAATCCTATAAAATAGATTTTAGGTGTTATTTTTATGCATATTGGAGGGACCTAATGACTAGTATCGATAGAATTCAGGTAAAAGGAAACCGTAAAGGTCTGAACCTGATTATCAATCTTTTAGAATTCAAGTCAACTGAAGAATTGGTTGATGCCGTGAAACAGAAGTTAGAGCCGTTGAAGAATTTTTACAGCGGAAATACAGTATTCGTCACAACCTATCCTATCAGACTGAAAGATGACCAGAAAGTTGTCTTGGAGCAAGTCTTATACGATACAATTTCTCTTTCCAGTGTGAATTTTGAGGAAGCTAATCGGAAAGAAGATCTTCCCACTGTCTTTTCAGGAGTAGAAGAAGGTAATACCAAATTTATTACTAGATCCATGCGGGGAGGCCAGCTGGTCGACTTTAAAGGAAATGTTGTTGTAATTGGAGACGTCCACATTGGTGCTGAAATTTTTGCAGAAGGAAACATTGTTATCCTCGGACAGCTGAAGGGAAGAGCCTTTGCGGGCACATCGGGAAATGAGAATGCATTTGTCGCCGCAATCAGACTGACTCCATCACTGTTGTCTATTGCCGGCACATTTGGAAGACCTGCTGAAAGTGATACAAGTTTTCCTGAAGTTGCTAAACTACAGGATGGAAACATCTATGTAGAACCATACATACCGACGAAATTCGAATATTAGAAGATTAGAGAAGGAGAGACTTAAATGCCAGAATCGATTGTAGTTACATCCGGTAAAGGTGGCGTGGGGAAAACAACTACCACTGCCAACATCGGAACAGCTCTTGCACAACTCGGACATAAAGTTGTTGTCATTGACGGGGATACAGGACTTCGTAATTTAGACGTTCTTATGGGACTTGAAAACAGAATTGTCTATACACTGATGGACTATTTTGACGGAAGATGCAAATTGAAGCAGGCTCTGATCAAAGACAAGAGACTGCCACACCTTTGTCTTCTGCCAACTGCACAGACCAGAGACAAGAATGATATCAGTACCGATCAAATGATCGAACTTGTCGCAGAACTGAAGAAAGAATTTGATTATATTATTATTGACTGCCCTGCAGGAATCGAACAAGGTTTTGAGAATGCCATTGCAGCTGCAGACAGTGCAATCATCGTCGTCAATCCGGAAGTCACATCTGTAAGAGATGCTGATAGAGTGATCGGCAAGCTTGATTCAAAAGGGATTGAGGATCATAAAGTGATCATCAACCGACTGAATCATGAAATGACAGAAAGTGGAGAGATGCTCAATGTAGAGGATATTCTTGAAATCTTATCTGTTAAGCTGCTAGGAATTGTTCCTGATGATCGTAATATTACAATTTCAACCAATAAAGGTGAGCCTGTAGTAACAACAGAAGGATCATTGGCAGGAGCAGCATTCATCAACATAGCGAAAAGAATTACGGGTGAAGATATCCCGCTTTTAAATCTTAAACCAGAGGAAGAAGGATTCTTTAGTAAACTATCCAGACTATTTAAGAGAAAGTAAAGGGGGTACGATATGGATATATTAGGTTTTTTCAAAAAGAAAACAGGATCAAAAGATACAGCAAAGGACAGACTGAAACTTATTCTTATGCATGATCGTGGAGATGTTTCTCCTGAGCTGCTTGAAAATATTAAAAATGATATTTTAGAAGTGCTTAGAAAATATGTTGAAGTGGACGTAGACCAGGAACTGGATCTGCAGATCACCCAGACTGAGGGCGAATATGGTTTAGTACCTGCTCTTATTGCAAACATTCCCATAAAGAAGAAGAAATAAAACCATAAGAAAATGTTAAATTGAAAGTAAGAGTTGTATGAGTTAATATATTAATGCATACAACTTTTATTTTTGTATTCTTTATAGAGGATGGGAAGGTTTTAAATGAATTTACTTAAATCACTTATCATAGATAAAAAAGATCTGAAAGAACTGGATTTCGGGATGCTTTTAAGCGCCATAGCCATACTCCTGTTTGGGGTGTTTAACATTTACACCGCTACCAGTGGATATTATGCGAAGCTGCAGCTGTTCTGGCTTCTGATTTCTCTCGGAGTAGTATACGCAATACTTCTTATGGATTACAGGAAAGTTTATAAAATTGTAGACGTTCTATACTGGATTGTTGTAATCCTGCTTGTATTTGTTTTATTTACCACAAAGGTAAAAGGAGCAGCAGGTTGGTTCAGCATCGGCACCAGGGGACTTCAGCCTGCGGAATTCGCTAAACTTACTACTATGCTCATGGTGGGAAAACAGCTTCATAAGGTCGACGGAAATATCAATAACCTGAAAAACTTCGTGACTGTGACCATTTACGCACTGATTCCCGTTGTTCTTATGCTCCTGCAGCCGGAAATGGGCATCACGATGATCACTTTCTTCATTGTGCTGGGCATCTATTTTGTTATGGGGTTATCGCTGAAAGTCATTTTTGCAGGATTCGGATTTATTGGACTGTCCGTTCTGGTTGTCCTCAAGACAAGTTTTCTGCCATCTCACTGGAGTGACCGACTAACAAGTTTTCTTTTTAATGAAGGAAGCGAACTTGGCATCAACTATCAGCTCAGCAGAAGTGTAATCAGTATCGGATCAGGCAAGTTATCAGGAAAATTCAATATTATCAGGTTTTTTGAAGACATGACCAATCAGAGTCATGCAAGCACTCAATTTTTCAACCGTGTACCAGAGAACCATACCGATTTTATATTTTCTGTTCTTGCTGAAAACTTTGGTCTGATTGGTGGAATCGTCCTATTGCTGCTATATGCTTTTCTCTTATATAGAATGATCAGAGTAGCAAGGAAAACAGAAGAAGATGATATTTTCGGAAAATGCATTGCCATCGGAGTGTTTTCATCTTTCTTGTTTTCGATTCTTCAGAACATCGGTATGACCATGGGTATCATGCCTATATCAGGGATCACATTACCTCTTGTATCTTATGGAGGAAGTTCAGTTCTTACCACATTTATAGCGATCGCTATGGTTCTTAATGTCGGTATGAAGAAAAAGACAACTTTATTCTAGATCATGGTACATATTTTATCGGGAGAAAATGAATTTCTCTGAAAGGTTGGAATAGATGATTGAACTATTTATCGAGGAAGATCATTACCGTAGAATTGCAATAAAAGATAACGGGATTTTATCTGAATGCTATTTTGAGGATAAAAATCAGGAAGTGCGTTCTGGAGATCTTTTTCTTGGCATCATCAGAAAAAAAGTGAAATCACTTCACTCTGTATTTATTGATATCGGCTTGAAAAAGAATGCTTTTCTTTATGTAACAAACAATATTATGTTTGAGGATTATAAGGAAGGACAAAGTATCCTTGTTGAAGTGATTAAAGAAGAAGAGGGTAGTAAGGGTACCAAGGTCACAGACAAGATTTCACTGGGTGGACGTTTTGTTGTTTTCTTTCTTGGTAAAGGAATCGGTTACTCCAAAAGACTAGAACGCGAAAAGTTCCTTGACAAACAGGGGAATCAAACTCCTAAAGAAGGATTTAGAATTCTATATCGCTCTGCGGCGATGGATGCGAATAAGAATGAACTTCAGAAAGAAATAGAAGAGCTTCATAGCGCTTTTCTGGATATTCTTAAGAAAGCAGAAACCGGAATCGGACCAAAAAGATTATATGGAGAGTCCTCGATTCTAGATCGAATTCTAAGGGACCGTTTCAGCGAGATCAATATGATCTATGTCGATACGCAAAGTACTGCAGAACACCTTAAAACAGAATATGGTCTTCCATCCCTGGTTCATGGACCCGGAAGAAGCCTGTTTGACTTTTATGGTATAGAACAGGAACTGTTGAAGCTGAGACATAGAAAAGTACATCTGAAAGATGGCGGCAATCTGGTTATAGAAACTACAGAAGCTATGGTTGTCATTGACATAAACAGTGCCAAGTTTACTGGAATGAAAAATAAAGAGGATATGGCGCTGTCGATGAACTTATCTGCTGTAGAAGAGATTGCAAGGCAAATCCGATTAAGAAACCTTTCTGGAATCATAGTTATTGATTTCATCGATATGTCTTCTGATAAAAATCGTGCGAAGCTTCAAACTGCCATGCAGAATCAACTTCAGGAAGATCCGCTGTTCTCTCGCTGTTATCCATTGACAGAGCTTAATCTGATGCAGATGACACGAAAGAAAAAGGGGTATCCTGTTTATCATTTTCTTGAAGAAGAATGTGAATACTGCAATCATAAAGGAAAAAGACTAAGCTACGAGTATCTGAAAAAACTACTAAAAAATGAACTGATGAAAAAAGTGGATAATATAGAGATTTTAGATTATCTTATTGTTATAGGGACTCCATACGAAAACCGAGTCCGTCAAAACATCAGCGGTTTCTTGAATGAAATCGATGCTGAAGGAAAACGGATCTATCTTGAGTTCTCAGAAACCGGTGATGATTTTAAAATTGAGCCTTTAGTTTTCAAAAATCAGATTCAGGAAAAGGAACAATACCTGATATCCGAGTAAATATTTCTTTACATAGTTTAACTTCATTGTTATAATACTATGTAGGCCGCACAGAAGAGGTTTATTTAAACAGCATTTAATTG
>DATIRH010000457.1:0-4362 GCA_035469845.1 Proteiniclasticum sp.
CAATTCTATCATCAACTTCATGGGCGGAATCGGCTCACTTATCGCCTATTTCATTGGCGGAAAACTCTATGAGATGAATGAAGGTTATCCTTTCCTCCTTTCAGCGACGCTCATTGTATTCTCCTTCATCGTTCTTTTCACCAGAATCAAAGAACACAGAGATGTATTACATTATGAAGAAGCGGAAGAGAAGCGAAACATGTTCCAAGGACTAGGTATCGCATTCAAAGACAAGAACACAAGATATCTTCTTCTTGCCATCTGCAGCTGGTTCATCGGCTTTAACGGTGTAGAGACATTCTTCACCAAATACGGACAGAGCTACCTGAACATCCGGCCGTCCGAAGCAACACTGACACTTTCCTTCATATCCCTTTCCTTTCTGATCTTCGCCATACCCGCTGGGCTCATAGGCACAAAGATCGGCAAGAAAAATACCATCAGAATCGGTGTGCTCGGTGCCATAGCCTTTATGACCGCACTATTCTTTGTGAAACCAGAAACTGACAATATGCTGCTCATCATGCGCGTTCTCTTTCTGGGAATCGGTTTCTCATGGGCTTCCATCAACATCAACTCCTATCCACTGGTTGCAGACATGAGTCCTTTAGGGCTTCTGGGGACCTATACAGGCGTATATTACCTCTTCTCCTCCATTGCAAATATCATCTCTCCACCACTACTGGGATCCCTCATTGATCTCATCGGTTATCAGATTGTATTTGCTTACGGTGCATTCTTCTTCGGGATCGCCTTTATCTTCATCAGTCTTGTTCACGACAAGAGAGTAGAAAACGGAAACTAGAAGAATCCACGTGACCCCTATAGAAAGAAGGTATTTAAATTATGATTTATTTTGAAAGTGAAAGACTCCTCTTTCGTGACTGGAAAGAGGAGGACCTTCCAGTCTTTAGAGAAATGAACAAAGATCCTCTGGTGATGAAATATTTCCCAAGGGTGCTTGAAGAAGAAGAGACAGATTCTTTTTACCAGAGAATTCAGGAAGAATTCAGGACCTCAGGCTATGGGCTGTATGCTGTGGAAGTGAAAGAAACGAAGGAGTTCATCGGATACATAGGTTTCCATAAAGCAACTTTCCCATCTGCCTTCACTCCCTGCATTGAAATCGGCTGGAGGCTTACCCCCACCGCCTGGGGGAAGGGATATGCCACTGAAGGAGCTAAAGCCTGCCTTGAGTATGGATTTATGAAACTAAATCTAAGTGAAGTCCTTAGCTTTACTGCAAAGATCAATCTGCCTTCTGAAAATGTGATGAAAAGAATCGGTATGACGAAAATCACGGAGTTTGATCATCCCAACGTGAACGAAAGCAGCCCGCTTAAAAGACATGTTCTCTATGAGCTCAGAAACCCGAACTTCTAGAATCGTTTCTGTTACAGAGAAGACGCCCTGATAGAGAGAACCCCGGATTCCATTTATGGAAATCCAGGGTTCTCTTTTTATACATTCAATTTTTTCTCATCAGGACATGGTCTCTTCAAGCTGTCTTAGAAGCTCCTTTTTTATTTCCGAAACTTCCACTGCAGGAAGATTCTCAGAGAGCCTAGTTGCAAGAAGTACTGTTTCAAAGGACTTCAGCAGACCAGCATCTTCAACCGAGATTCCTTCCGGGAAATACGTTTCATGATATCCACTTAAAAGCTCTTCTCTGGCCACACTCATCTGGTCTTTGAGATCCTCAGGTACCCCCGGAATCACGGCATACTTCAGAATCATTTCCGTTCTTGCCACATCGGCAAGAGGATGTCCCTTGGCGGCAGTCATCCAGTCAAGAACAGTGACGCGTTCCCCGCTGAGATAGATGTTCTCGGGATGAAAATCCATATGGCAGATTGCTTCCCCATCCGGTAAAGCAAAGAGAACTTCCAGAACCATTTCCTTCGTCCGTTCCTCTAAATGGCTTGAATGATGGATGATATGGCCAAGGGCTTCTTTCAGGGACGGCAGCCTTGAAAAATCGATGGAATGAAGGGACTTATGGGTGTCTGCCATGATCTGAGCGTACCGCATAATCTGATCTGGATTTTTGAAAATCATGGAGGAGAGGCTCTCCCCATGTACCTTTTCATACAGAATTCCGAGACGATCCTCCACTTTCAAAAGGCCATAGACTTCTGCACAGAAAGGCACCTCCTCCTGAAGCAGGCATTGCACCTCATACTCTCTCTGCGCTTCCTCAGGTGAAACAGAAGGATAAAACAGTTTTATCACCTGATTGTCCGACCATTCATATACTTCTGCGGTTCGTCCGGTTCCAATCTTTTTCCCGATCATGTTATTTCTCCTCGATGCGGAAGAAGGAACATCTTCTTCACCTTCTCCTCTTTACTCTTTGTCCTTTCTCTCGTATACAGTGAAGTCCAGCTCAATTCCTGAATATTCATCAGATGCCGACTCTCTTTTCACTTCTGTAAACTTCTCGATCTCTTCCACAGGGAAATAAGTATCTCCTTCGAAATCCTTTTTCACCCAGGTGATGTAGAGCTTCCTGCATAAAGGAAGAAAATGAGTGAAGATTTCTCCTCCACCGATGAGGAAGACTTCTTCCTCACTGTCGATGTAGGCATCCACAGCTTTAAAATCATGGATCAGCTTGACTCCTTCAGGCACTTCATAGTCTTTTCTTCTGGTAAGAACAATATGTTCTCTTCCTGGAAGCAGCCCAGGAAGACTTTCAAAGGTCTTTCTGCCCATGATCATTTTCTTTCCCATGGTCTTTTTCTTGAAATATTTGAGATCCGACGGAATTCTCCAGATGAGTGTTCCTTCTTTTCCGATGACACCTTCTTTTGTTGTCGCTACTATAAGGCTCAACATTATACGGATACCTCCATTTTGATCTTTCCTAGATGCTCATAGTCTTCAAGCCTGATATCCTCCATGGTGAAATCATAAAAGTTCGTGATTTCCGGATTGACCCAGAGCTTCGGAGCCGCTGGCGCTTCTCCTCTACTTAGCTGCTCCTTCATGCCTTCCACCTGATTCTCATAGATATGGGCGTTGTTGATCACATGAGTGAAGAGCCCAGGCTTATATCCTGTGACTTGCGCTATGAGATGAACAAACACCGCATATTGGGTCATATTGAATGGAATCCCAAGCGGGATATCCCCCGAGCGCTGCACCAGCATGCAATTGAGACGATCATCCGTCACATCCCACATGGTCATGAAGGCGCAAGGATATAGAGACCCACCTGCAAGATGCGGAATCTGCCACAGACTCAGAATCATTCTTCTGCTTTGAGGATCATTTTTCAGACTATCGATGAGATTATCTATCTGATTATATTCCTTGACCACCCAGCCGTAGGATGTTCCGATGGTTCCATCTTCCTTCATCCATTCATCCCAGATGTGCACATTTTCTTCCTGGAGCTTTAATACAGAGTTCGACTGGTCTTTATAGATCCAGAGAAGCTCTTTCACTGCAGTCTTGAAGCCCACAAATTTCGAAGTCAGAATCGGAAACTCTTTCGAAAGATCGAACTGCATGATCTTATGGGGCAGTTTATAAGTGCTCACACCTGTTCTGTTGTTGTCATAGTATCCGTGATCCAGAATATCCTTCACGATTTCCAGATACTGTCTATCTGCATTGTTCATTCTTCTTCCCCCTGTATCTTTCAAAGTTCTTTTGTCTATTATAACGTATATACACTCTTTTTTTGAGTGGAAAGTGCAATTTAATCTCTTTTCTTTAATTTCCTTTTTAGCCTGATCGTTCTGTCAGACAGGATGCTTTTAAGTCCTACCCTACTTCTTCATGCAAAGAAAAATAGCTGAGCAGATATTTCCGCTCAGCTGATTATTTTTCCGTATTTGTATTAAGGAGTTCGGTATTTATAGTAATGAATAGAACAGACTACTTTAGGCCTAGTCTGCAAGTATTCTCTTTTCGCCTTCAAGTTCTCTGATGCCTTTGACATTCTGAGTCACTTCCATTGTACCCATGTATCTGCCCTGGTCATCTCTGATCGCATAGTAATTAATCAGAATGAACAGTCCTCTGGAGTTGATCCAGAAGCTTTCCTGATCCTTGGTGCCCGCCTTGAAATCAACCAGAAGCTTCTCTACTGTGCCTACACTCTGTGGTGGATGACAGTTCTGAACCGTTCGTCCGATGACGGACTGTGTTCTTGCAAAGATTCTTTCCTTTGACTGATTAAAGTACTTCACCGTATCATTTTCATCAATAAAGGTCACATCAACAGGTAATGCATTAAGAACCTTTTCCAGTTCCATCACGGTAAGGAATCCGATTCCGAATCGTACATTTCCGTCTGGTGTATCCGCTTTCTTTTTCTTCGCTCCGCCTATGAAATCCACTCTGTCCGGTGTC
>DATIRH010000458.1:0-2424 GCA_035469845.1 Proteiniclasticum sp.
CACAGCACTTCTTTCAATCTTAGGGGTTCTAGGAGCAGAACATCTCTTAAGAAAAGACGATGATTTCAGGAAGAAAGAAGGAATAGATGGTAAAGGAAGGGAAGGCCAGCAAAGAAAACTGGATCAAGCACTCTTAGGGATAGCGGAAGACATGGGATTTGATTCCCAGCAGCTTCTCTGGCTCTCCAAGGACAACATCAGCACATTCAAAGCGTTGGCGAAGATTTCCTATGACATCGACACCTACAGCGAACAGAACGCTGCAAGTTCAGAGGAAATCAATGCCAGCGTAAGCGAATTGGTGAACACAACAGACAATCTTAACAAGAGTGTTCTTGAGATTGAAAAGTACTCGGTGAGGTCCATCGATATGCTTCAGAAGAACCAGGAGACCATCGAAAGCATCAGTGTATTCATCGGACATCTTGCAAAGCTTATTGACGATGCCCAAAAGAACAATGTGGAGCTTCAGAGTTCATCCAACAAGATCAATGAGATTGTGGACTATATCCGAAGTATTTCCAGCCAGACTAATCTTCTGGCACTGAACGCAGCCATAGAAGCTGCGAGAGCCGGAGATGCAGGCAGAGGATTTGCAGTGGTGGCCAGTGAAATCAGAAAGCTTGCTGAGCAGACCGATAAAGCCATCACCGTCATTGAGGACGTGATTCGAGGCATCCTTGAAAAAATCAGTAGATCCAACGGTGCCATGGGAGAAATCGGGGAAAAGATGGAAGAGGCAGACCATGTGGTGAAAGAATCCTCTAAAGCAATCAAGGAAATCGGTCAGGTCCTTCAGGACGTTAAAGTCAATGTGGAAGACCTGACTAAGGTATCTCTGGCGCAGAAAAACGCCACAGTGGAAATCGAGAAGGCCATCGAAGATGTCACATCAGCGGTGGAAGAAACCCATACCATCACAGCCAAGTCCATAGCCCTTGTGGAGACGCAAAGCAGAAAGAACGAGGAAATGCTCAGCTACGCTCAGAAGATTAGTGAGGTGGCGGAGAAGCTTCAGAAAGAGGCGGCAAATCTCAAAAAAGAGGATGAAATCATCTTCGGTGTGAATCCCTTCATTTCTCCTCTTCAGATCAGAAAAATGTATGTGCCTATTTTAGAAAGAGTGGCGCAGTCCATGAACATGAAAGCAAGAACCATCATCGTGAAAAACTATGAGGCATTGAGCGAGGGCGTGGGAGAAGGCATGATCGACATCGGATGGTTCTCTCCATTTGCCTATGTCAATGCCCATGACAGGCATGATGTGATTCCTGTGGTGACGCCTAAGGTCAGCGGAAAAGCATCCTACAACGGATACATCATCGCAAGAAAAGACGGTGCAGTGAAGACCATGGCTGACCTGAAAGGGAAAACCTTCGGGTATGTGGATGAAAACAGTGCATCAGGCTATCTCTATGCCAGAGACAGCATCAAGCAGCATCATATGAATCCGGACAGGATCTTCAGTGAAGTCACCTTCCTCGGAAACCACGACAATGTCATTGAAGCAGTGATTGCAGGAGAAATCGATGCAGGTGCAACCTACAACGAAGCTATGGATACGGCGAAGCTGAAGGGACTGGACATCAGCAAGATCCAGATCATTTCAAAGACAGAAGATATTCCCAAAGATGTCCTTGCCGCAAGAAAAGACCTGGATGTGTTGATCATCCAGAAACTGAAGGATGCCTTCGTGGAATTTGATAACTACGAAGGCATCGAAACCAAGGTGCAGGGATTTATCGAAAGTCATGACCATCAGTATGATGTGATCCGTAGACTGAACAACTAGCTGAAAAGCAGCTGAAAAAATAAGAAAACAAGACATCAGGCTTTGAACAGTCATGCCTGAGGTCTCTCCCCAAAAGAAGCATTGGAGAATTACCGCAATTCTTCAATGCTTCTTTTTACTGCAAAGGCATTTAATATCATTTTTATATATCTCCAGAAGTCACAGTTTAATCAGTGGAAGGTATTTTAATTTCACTGAAACATTAAATCATGGACCGAACAGTCGATATAGAAGATAGCGAATAACTTGTAGGCGCAATAACGAATACTTTATGGGAGCAATAAGGATGAAAAAAGTAATCATATTCAACAACAATAAACAGAACTTCGCTCTTGAAATCGAACGGATCGAGCGGATCATAGAATACAGCAGACCAAGAAAACTACCTGAGACTGCAGATTATATCCTCGGGGTCATCAGATACAATGAGAAAGTCCTGCCAGTCATCGACCTGAACCAAAGACTCTATGGAAGAGACGGAGTAATCAGTGAAAGCAACAAGATCATTGTGGTCTTATGGAAAAGTGCTCATCTGGGACTCGTGGTGGATGATATCTTAGGCATCAGAACCATTGATGAGGAGTCCTTCGAAGAATCACAGATCGGGGACGAAAGCATCTCCAGTGAGTACA
>DATIRH010000459.1:0-4742 GCA_035469845.1 Proteiniclasticum sp.
TAGTGGAATGACTTCCTTGTCCTTCACTTTGATCTGGTCCACAATTTTCCTGATTTCTTCTGATTTGACCAGCATATCGTTCTTCAGGGACTGTCCTTCCACTTCTTTCATTACGAGCATATTCTTTGAAGCTTCTTCCACCGCTTCAGCCATCAGGCTCCAGATTTCTTCGATGCTTTCTTCTTTCTCTTCTGTAAACACCACATCTGGAAATCGGGAAACAAGTGAAACGGAAATATCATCCGCCAGCATAAATTCATCCCGCAGACTTTTCAGGATATCCACATATCCCTTAGCCAGGTACTGATTGGATTGTACAACTGTATCTTCCTTGCCGTAATTCTTGTAAGTGATGAATACATCCACTTTGCCTCTGGAGATATATCCGGAAATCAGTTTTCGGACACGGTCTTCCACTGGCATCAGACTCTTCGGCATTCTGATATTCATATCTAAATATCTGTGGTTAACCCCTCTGATCTCCACTAAAAAACTTCGTTTCCCATCATCTACCATGGCTCTTCCAAAGCCTGTCATGCTTTTAATCATCATAAGCCTCCAATTTATTACTTCATTATATGCTTTAACTCAACCATCATCAAGCATTATCCGTTTCTTCCCGATAAAGATCCTTCTCAAACCACGCTCGTACATCATCCGGATCTTTGTATATGGAAAGAGCAACCATCAGCTTTATTCTGGCTTTCTGACCAGGTAGAGCATCTCCAAATATGACACCCATATTACGTAGATGCTTCCCACCGCCTTCATATCCGTAACTTCCGTAGACGCGTCCTTCATAGCACCTGGAAACAATCACCACATGTATTTTTCGAGATAGAGCGTATCTTATCCCTTCCACCATCTGAGGAGGAACATTCCCTCTTCCGAAGGCTTCGATTACTATGCCTTTGGATCCTTTATCTACTAAAAAATTCAGATAGGATGAATCCATACCAGCTACCGTCTTAACCAGATCCACATCTGTGGTCAGATGATCGATATCATGGACTTGCCTTACATCGTTACTCCTGTAATAAATCACACGATTGTTGTCCACAATGCCAAGAGGTCCAAAGGAAGGTGTTCTAAATGCATTCAGTGATAGAGAATTTGTTTTGGTGACTTCCTGCGCCGCATTCAGCTCTCCGTTAAGACAGACTAGAACACCACGGTTTCTGGATTCTTTGGAGGAAGCTGTGACAATGGACTGAGCAAGATTCGAGGGACCATCGTAGCCCAGTTCTGAACCAGAACGCATGGATCCGGTGAAGACAATGGGAATCTTCGTATCTATGGTCAGATCAAACAGAAATGCCGTCTCTTCCAATGTATCTGTCCCATGAGTGATGACAATGCCATCAGGCTGATCTTCACGAATCACTTTCAAAGTGAACTCGCGAAGCTCCATCATCTTTTCAAGCGTCATATGGGGACTTGGAAATGAGCTGAAATTATAGGAAGTGACATCTGCATGTTTTTCAATCCCAGTAACCATGTGCATGATCTCTTCTCCAGTGAGAGAAGGCACAGCAGCTTTTATTTTAGGATCCACTTTCATGGAAATGGTTCCTCCGTTGAAAATTACAATTATCTTTTACATAATGTTCTAATCCTCTTTCTTTTTTTCTGCAAAATACTGATAGAAGTAGGTGAGAATTCTTCCATTATAAAGTTTTCTGTTCTTATGCGCTTTCCTGCCGAAGGCTTTCTCGAATCCTTCTAAAGCAGAGATGATAAACATTTCAAAATCTTCATTGACAGCCTTGTCTCGACCCATTTTCTCCATCAGCATCAGGATATTCTCTCTTTCTCCAAGACGTTCTCCATAGGGAGGATTCGTGATGATCGTCACATTTCTGTCTGTATATTTCAGATCCATGAAATCTGAGTGATTAAAGTAAATATTATTGAAAACACCTGCTTTTTTCGCATTCATTTTCGCTGTGGAAAGTACATAGGTATCATTGTCATACCCTGTGATGGAGAGATCAATAGACTTGACCTGATTTCTTGCTCCTTCTCTCACCTGTTCATAGACATCTTCTGGAAAACCCGGCCATGTTTCTGAAACGAATTTCCGGTCTACATTCGGTGCGATGTTTCTAGCTATCATGGCAGCTTCACTCAGTATGGTACCCGATCCACAGAAAGGGTCAATCAGCGGTCTTGAGCCGTCATAGCCTGCAATGAGTACCATTGCTGCAGCCAAGGTTTCCTTCACTGGAGCCGCCCCTGAATGTTCACGATACCCTCTTCGATGAAGACCTTCACCGGATGTATCTACAGTTATGGTGGCAATATCCTTCAGCAGTCCGATCTCAATCTTATAGACAGCTCCGGTTTCTGCGAAGATTTCACGATCATAAGTCTTTTTCATGGACTCGATGACAGCTTTCTTTACGATGCTCTGACAGTCAGGAACACTATGCAGCTGACTTCTGACGGACTTTCCGATGATATGCATCTTTCCGCTGATTGGTATGAGCTGTCCGAAATCAATGGCTTTAGTTCCCTGAAATAGCTCTTCGAAAGTGACTGCTTTAAACTCAGAAAGTTTAATAAGCACTCTTTCCGCTGTTCGAAGATGTATATTGCAGATGGCTATATCCATGTCATCTCCGTCAAACTCGACTTTTCCGTTTTCAACCTTAAGGTCCTCATATCCTAAAGCTTTCAGCTCATTGGATAGGATTTTTTCTATACCGAATGCACAAGTGGCAATGAGTCTGTAATCCATTTTTTATTCTCCTTTAAGGGTTAAAGAGAGGGGGCAATGATCTGAACCCATGATGTCATTGTAGATTGTCATATCTAAAACGTCTCCGGTCATGTTCTCGGATACTACAAAGTAATCAATTCTCCAGCCAGCATTTCTGTCACGTGCACGGAATCTCTGATCCCACCATGTATACTTCACTTCTTCGGGATTGCGGTCTCTGTAGACATCCACATAGCCATGACTTAACAGTTTTGTGAACCAGTCTCTTTCAATCTGAAGGAATCCTGAAGTATTTCTGTTGGTTTCAGGATTCGCAAGATCGATCTCATTATGTGCTACGTTGAAATCCCCGGTAATGATCACTTTTTTACCAGCTTCCTTCAAGGCATCGAATTTGGCCAGAAGATCATCATAAAACTTCATTTTATAGACCATTCTTTCATCTCCTCTTCCCCCATTGGGGAAGTAGATTCCAAAGATCGCATATTCTCCCACATTCACCTGAAGCACTCTACCTTCAGCATCATATTCTTCAATGCCTGATCCTTTTATGATCTCAGTTACTGGAATTCTAGTATATACAGCAACCGAAGAATACCCTTTTTTAATGCCCGAGTGCATCGTCAGCGTATACCCCAGCTCTTTTAGATGGATTTCTTCTACAAGCTGGTCTTCCTGCATTTTCGTTTCCTGGATAAACAATATATCCGGATCAAGTTCGATGACACTTTCTTTGAATCCCTTCTTCATAATGGCTCGAAGTCCATTTACATTCCATGATACTATTTTCATTCATTACCTTCCTTTATGTAAATATCTACTGCATTCCTGCCATCCACTTCTTCAAGCATGACTTTAATCAGCTCATCTTTTGAAGTCGGCACGTTCTTTCCTACATAGTCTGCTCTGATCGGCAGTTCTCGATGACCTCTGTCAATGAGCACAGCAAGCTGAATGCTCTTGGGTCTTCCGTTTTTTGTGACAGCATCCAGCGCCGCTCTTACTGTTCTTCCTGTGTAAAGAACATCATCCACAAGAATCACTTTTTTATCCTTGATGGGTACATCAATGTCCGAATTTCTGATCATCGGTGTATCATAATCTTCTTCTAAGTCATCCCTGTACAGTGTAATGTCTACGCTTGAAACCGGGAGATCCGCATCTTCAAACTTTCTGATGTTGTCCCTTATTCTTTCAGCAAGAGGCACCCCTCTTCTTTTGATTCCAACAAGTACGATGTCAGTAACCCCTTTGTTCTTCTCCACGATTTCATGAGAGATTCTCACGAGGGCTCTTTCTATCGCTTTTTCATCCATGAGTCCCGCTTTAAATTCCATAAGCTGCCACAGAAGCAGGCTTCTATGGCTGACACCACCTTTTCTGTTTATTTATCTGATTTATAGGATTTATACGATTTATTCATTTCAGTTACCTTACTTATATCATCTCATTATACTAAAACATCCCAGCATAAGGCTAGGATGTGTTCATACTTTGTTAACTTTATTAACATTTTGTTGTTTATATACTCTCCATGCGATGAAGCTTCATGAGAAATTCTTTGAATTCCTGATGTACTGGTACTTTGAAAACCAGATAACCCTTATGTGGAGTAGTAAAACCTAATGTTGTGGCATGAAGAAGTTGACCTTTTATAGATTCTTTCTTATGACCATACACATAATCCCCTACAAGCGGATGATGGAGTGAAGCCATATGAACTCTGATCTGATGTGTTCTCCCCGTCTCAAGCTTTGCCTTGATCAGTGTGTATCCCTGATATCTTCTGACCACTTCATAATGAGTGACAGCTCTTTTGCCGTCATCTAGAATAGCGATTTTCATGCGGTCTTTTTTCGACCGTCCTAATGGGGCATCGATGATGCCGTAATCTTTTTTCACATTACCGTGGACCAGAGCAAAGTACTCTCTTTTCATGGAGTGGTCCTTCAGTTGTGTCGAAAGATAGCCATGAGCAAGATCATTTTTCGCCACCACAAGAATGCCCGTGGTGTCTTTA
>DATIRH010000460.1:0-1569 GCA_035469845.1 Proteiniclasticum sp.
TTCTCGGAGGCCGCCTTTAAAAGCGAGAATCCTTGTGCATAGGAGACCAGTTTTGCAGCATAGAGCGCTTTCTCCAGATTCTTGATGGTCTCTTCCTTATCCACACTGAATTCAGGTCTCTTCACAAGTTTTGACGCTTCCACTCTTTCATCTTTCATGGAGGACAGAATTCTTGCATAGACTGCTTCCGTGATCAGTGATAAGGGCTGTCCTTCTTCAAGAGCCGAAATCACTGTCCATTTTCCGGTTCCTTTTTGCATCGCTTTGTCCAGGATGAAGTTGACCAGGTATTCTCCCTTTTCAGTCTTCTCCCCTAAGATATCTGCTGTGATTTCCACAAGATAGCTCTCAAGGACTCCCTTGTTCCACTTGGTGAAGACCTCCGCCATCTCGTCGTTCGTAAGCTTCAGCACATCTCTCAGAACGGCATAGGTTTCGGAAATCAGCTGCATGTCTCCATACTCGATTCCATTATGTATTGTTTTTACATAGTGACCGGAGCCGCCGGCACCGATCCATGTTGTACAGGCTTCATCACCGTTCTTACCGGCTTTTGCAGAGATATCGATGAAGATATCCTTGATGCCTTCCCAGGCTTCCTCGGCTCCCCCAGGCATGATGGACGGGCCATATAATGCGCCAAGCTCTCCGCCTGAAACACCGGACCCTACAAACCAGATTCCTTTTTCATGCAGATCCTTCACTCTTCTTTCTGTATCCTCAAAATTGGAGTTCCCGCCGTCAATGAGGGTGTCTCCTTTTTCAAGAAGCGGCAGAAGACTGTCTATGGTTGCATCTACAACACTTCCGGCTTTGATCATGAGCATGATCTTTCTTGGCTTCTTTAAAGAAGCGACAAACTCCTCCATGGTATCAGATGGAACGAAGTTTCCATCCTTTCCTTTCCCTTCCATGAATTCCTTGATCACAGATGCGGTTCTGTTTCCTATGGACACGGTGTATCCTTTTGATTCAATATTTCTGGCCAGGTTTTCACCCATGACTCTGAATCCATAAATACCAATATCTCCTAACATAATTTCCTCCTAAGACAAATCCAGTTTGTCTGTCATTAAATTTCGTGCATCTCATTACTTTTCATTCTTATTTTATTATCAATGTTCTTGAACCATTTTTCAATGGCTTGCCTATACTCTTCACGTACTCTTTACGGTTTCTTCATAACAAAAGGCTCTGTCTGTGAATAGTCTTGAGTTTTAAACTTTGCGTCGCAATTAGAAATGATGCGCCACCTTTTTTAGTATCACATTTAACTATCTTTATTATCATTTGCATCCATACTTGCGCCTATCACTATTCCAACAAGCATTCCAATTCCAGGACCAAATGCCCAGACTAGTGGAGATTCAATAAATAATCCAACAATCGATGAAAATGCAGTACCTCCAATTAATCCGAAGGAAATTCCATACCCCACATGTGAGTTCACATCATTATTATCTTCTTTATTATTCGTATCATTTTTACTATTAATATCATTTTTGTCATTCATAATCCACCATCTCCTCCTGACTTTAACCTTTGTTACACATTTTTCTGCAATTGTGT
>DATIRH010000461.1:0-2167 GCA_035469845.1 Proteiniclasticum sp.
TGAGTGTTTTAATAAAAGTGGATTTACCGCAGCCAGACGGTCCAATTATCGCTGTGACTTCATTCTTATATATATCAAAGTTAATTTTCTTTAGTGCTTGGGTATTTCCATACCAGAGATCCAGGTTTTTAACCTGAAATACTGCTTCTTTTTCTTCAATTTTTGTCATTATGTGCTCCTCCCATTAAAATTTCTTCTCAAATTTGTTTCTTATGATAATTGCAACTGAATTCATCAGAAACAGAACCACAAGCAGTACCACAATTGTTGCTGCTGCCAGATTTGCATATTCTGGTGTAAGAACCGTGTCCAGCGTCCAGTAATAGATCTGAATAGGCATTGTGGTAAAGTCATCCATCACATTCTGCGGTATTTTCATGATCAGAGTAGGAATGCCTAAAACGACAAGAGGAGCTGTTTCTCCGATGGCTCTTGAAACACCTAGGATGAATCCGGTCAGCATACCTGGAAGTGCTACAGGAAGAACTACCCTACTGACAGTAGTCCACTTGTCAGCTCCCAGAGCATAAGACGCTTCTCTTAAGAACCCCGGCACTGCTTTTAGCGATTCCTGCGCAGCGACTACCACAATCGGTAGTACCAGAAGAGACATGGTCAGTCCGCCAGCTAGAATGCTGCCCCCAAGACCCATCAGTCTTGAGAAAACTGCAAGTCCTAACAATCCGAATATGACTGAAGGAACACTTGCAAGATTACTGAGGTTGATGTTTATGAAGTCCCTGATTTTACCGGGCCTTGCATATTCTTCAATATAGATTGCTGTAGAAGCACCAAGAATGAATGTTACCGGTATAACAATGAGCATCATGTACACTGTACCCATAATCGCCCCGAAGATTCCAGCTTTTTCCGGGAAAATAGACAGGTTACCCCTTAAAAAATCCCAGTCCAGCCATCCGATGCTGTCTCTTACGATATCAACTATCAAAAAAATCAGAACAAGCAGTGAGAGTGCGATGGAGGTGGCAAATATGTTTTTGAGCAAACCACTTAGCTTCACTCTTCTTTCAATCTGTCTGCTGTCTGCTTTGAAAGATTTCTTTACAGGTAGATAAACCTGATTTTCATTCTCTGTTTTCGCATCATTAAATACCATCAGTATACCTCCCTATATTTTTTGGAGATGTAATGTGCGATCTGATTCATGATCATGGTAAAGAGGAAAAGCAGAAGCCCTACAGCATATAAACTGTAATATCCTGTTGTCCCACTTCCAGCATCTCCGCTAGTAAACTCCACAATATAACTTGTCATGGTCTGCATGGACTGCGTTATATCAAGTGTGAAAGCCTTTGAACTACCACTGGCAATCGTTACGATCATGGTTTCTCCAATGGCTCTGGAAATCCCCAGAACAATGGATGCAAGTATACCTGAAATCGCAGCAGGTATGACAACCTTTATTGCAACTTCGAGCTTTGTGGACCCTAATCCGAAAGCTCCTTCCTTCATAATTTCCGGAACAGCATTCATCGCATCTTCAGACAAGGAAGCGATCATCGGAATGATCATCAGTCCCATGACAAGACCGGGACTGAGCGCATTTTTTGATTCAAGCCCTGGAATCAGATTCATTAAAAGCGGGGTTACAAATGCATACGCAAAAAAACCGTACACTATTGTTGGGATACCTGCTAGAATCTCCAGCATTGGTTTAATCACTTTACGGACATTTTCTGATGCATATTGACTCAAATAGATAGCCGCAGACAATCCGACAGGCACCGCCACTAACATAGCGATAAGAGAAGTCGTGATTGTACCGACTAAAAGTGGAATAAATCCAAATCTCGGATCCTTGTTCAAAGGAGCAAGATCAGTACTTAGTATTTCAGATATTGGTACTCGAGAAAAAAATCGGAATGCATCAGTGATCAGTGTCATTATGATCCCGAAAGTTGTCAATACGGAAAAAAGAGCCATGAGCAGCAGAAACCCAGGGACAACTTTATCCATGATCCGCTTCTTCTCTTTCACCTTTTTTTGAATCATCTCTCTTATTTTTGTCTGATTCTCCATAGAATTCTCCTTTTTGTAATTTTTCCATAAACAAGCTTAAGATGAGAGAATACTCTCTCATCTTAAGGAAATTAAATTCTCTTGCTTATGGCGTACTTAAGATCTTCCAGAATGGTCATGTATTCTG
>DATIRH010000462.1:0-3163 GCA_035469845.1 Proteiniclasticum sp.
GATTTGCACTCCAATGGTGTCTCGTTTTTGAAATAATTTAAATTTTTCCAGTTTTTCTGTATTTTTTTATCACAATAAAGTAGAAGAACCCAAACAGCACAATCCCCTTGAATATACTTGAAACTGCAATTGCCCACCATACTCCATCAAGACCCAACTCAAGATTACGAGAGAAATAGTATGCCAACGGAATTCTTAAAATATTAAACGTCACACCCACAAAGGAGGGATATAAAGTCTTTCCTAATCCATTGAAGGCTCCCTGATTGGAAATCTCCAGCGTCTGGAACCATTGAGAAACAGCAATGATCATCAGATACGATGCACCCATCTTTATCGTTACAGGATCATCAATAAAGACTTTAAATATAGGTTCTGCAAAGAAATATAGGAGAACCGTCGCGGCGATTCCGATAAAGGACATAAGCCTAATGCCCGATGCATACCCCTTCATGATCCTCTCATACTTTTTGGCACCATAGTTCTGACCTGTAAACGCACTGATTGCAGTAGCATATCCGCTTGCAGTCATCCACGAAATTGATTCGATCTGAGATCCCAGCTTCTGTGCAGCAATGGCTTCAGGTCCATATACAGAGATGATTCTTGCAATGACCATTCCGATCATAGCCATCAATCCGTTCTGGAAACCCACAGGAAATCCCAGGTTGATAATATTTCTGATACGCTCTAAATCAATCTTCTTGAAAATATTGATCTGGAAAAATGGATCTTTACTTGTGACCATCAGATAGATGAAAATTGAAGTAACTAAAAACTGCGCAAATATTGTTGCCAGCGCCGCTCCATAAACCCCTAGTTCCGGTATTGGACCCCAACCTCTGATTAATATCGGATCCAGTATCATGTTGGTCACTAGACCAGTCAGATTGATCAGAAATGGAGTCTTACTGTCTCCAGCTCCATTAAATATCGAAGTCAGGACGGGATTGATGAAGGTGAATACTATACCAGTGGCAATAATTGCAAGATATCCTACTGCCATTTCTATAACCGAGGCATCGCCCAGATTAAAGAACGCAATCAGGTTTCTCCTGAATACGAGAAGGATTAATCCATACAAAACCGCAAGGATGAGCGTTAAGTGAATTGCACTCCTTGCATAATTTTCTGCACCTTCCTCATCATTTCTTCCTAAGTGCTGTGCTACAAAAACCTCCGCACCTACTTTAGAAAGCAGGATCAAAGAAAAAGCAAACCACGCGAAAAAACCTGCAGTTCCCACTGCAGCCAAAGAATTACTTCCGAGTTTACCTACCCAGAACATATCCGTAAGATTATATGTCATTTGCACAAAAGAGGTTCCCATAATAGGAAGTGCCAGTTTTGTGAGTGTCGTACCAATATTTCCATAGGTTAAATTTACTTTTTGACCCATCAGATAGCTCCTTACCAATTATAGCCCGCTATAGTCCGCTATAAATCTCCAAACAATTATACCCCATGATAATCAATTTAACTAGATTATCATGGGGTATATTCATAAGATCTGTTCTGTGTTTTACTTAGCCTGTTCTAAAGCCATGTTAATTGCTTCGATTATGGCTTCTGATGAAACTGTAGCACCTGATGCTGTGTCTGCACCATCTGCTGTGGTCTTGCCTATAACTGATTCAACTACAGTTGTTTCAGCTGGTTCCCAGATACCGGCAGTTTCAGCCTGCTCATCAATTGTAACAGCTGAAATCACACCATCAGCTACAGTAACTGTAAGCTTGATTAAATCGTTGTTTCCCTGTGCTTCTCCAGTGTATGTGCCATCTGTGAGGCCCTCTGCTGTATCGTCAGCTCCGCAAGCTGCTAGAACTCCTACTGAAAGTAATACGGACATTGCTATTGCAACAATTTTCTTCTTCATATATTTCTCTCCTTTATACTATGTATTTTTTACATGAACGATTCTTCTAATCATCCTCGACAACTCTATTTTATCCCCATTCTCTATATTATTCAACATGTCTTTGGATATTTAAGAAAATTGATACAAATTATACAAAACACTTAAGTATTCCATAAGAATTATTCTCTTTATATAGTAAGGTTAATACCTTGCCTCTGTCCTGTATATCTGACTTGAAGGATAGACGGTAAGAATCTATGCTGATTCCTTTTTCTTCCATGAGCATTTCTCCCTTCTCCATGGTAAAGTTCTCAAGTGATTTATCATCAAGCATCACCGAAAATGATGTTTCATCTAATCTGGGAGATATGTGTTTTTCACCATCCAGCATCTTATAAAGAGATGCAATCTGGAAAGTACATGTGTAGTCATCTCTTTCTTTTGTGATTTCTCTTTTAAACTGTAAAAATTCAACATTGCCGATTGTGATGTCAATATGATGAGGCATGTGTGTGCTGACATTGCAGAAGGAGAAAGCCAGATAGTCTTCTCCATAAGAATGGGTACCCACTACCATCCCATTGGTCTTTTCATCAACCTGAAGATAATACTCTCCTTCTTCATTGCTGTATCCGCTGGATATCACATTGAAACTTCGGTCTATAAATAATACTTCTGCATCTTCTATCACTTTACCTTTATACTCTTTCACTACACCATTGATCTTCCCCATAATCACACTTCCTTTTACCGGTCTTTATACGATACTAACACAGGAACTTTAAAAGTCCATAACTGTTGTCGGAACCAGAAGAAACCTTTCGAAGCAGAAAGTCTGCTCCAAAAGGCTTCTATTTAACTGATATTACTGGCAGACTTTTCCAGGATTAAGAAGGTTCTTAGGATCAAAAGCCAGCTTGATATTTTTCAGAAGTGACATATAACTTTCATCATACTGTTCGAACATATAGGTCCTTTTAGCGAACCCTATTCCATGTTCACCAGATACAACACCCTCCAGTTCTCTTGCTCTGGAGTACATACACTCAAATACATCACCTAGCTTTTTCTTCCATTGCTCTTCATTCATTTCATCCTTCAGGACATATACATGAAGGTTTCCGTCTCCTGCATGGCCAAAACTTCTTATTCGAACATCAAATTCAGTCTGCAGGTCGTGGGTGTAATTGATGAATTCAGCAACTTTATCTCTTGGCACACAGACATCGCATTCATCTATTTCTGTCGTCGATGCTTTTACAGCCTCTAGGAAAGCACCTCGTGCCGACCATATGCTCTGCT
>DATIRH010000463.1:0-4243 GCA_035469845.1 Proteiniclasticum sp.
TAAAGAAGCCGTTGTGAACTACATGACAGATCTATTAGGTGATGAATCTGAAGGTCACGTCAAGAGTGTATATCTGGGATTCGGAGAAAGAATATTAGATCTTTCGCATCACATGAATCACTTCGGTAAGAAAACCAATTCAGACATGATCTTCAAAGGAGCTTTGAAAGATAAATCGAAGAAAGCCTTCAGAGGAACTCTGGATTTCAAAAAGGGATCTACGCACTCCGAAGGAAATGAAGAAGAATTTACAATCCTTCTCAGCCCTAAGGTGAAGTCCTATGCTATTCCACTTCTGCTATGCAGAGAAGATGACGTCATAGGAAATCATGCAGCTTCCAATGGACAGATTGATGAAGAGAAGTTATTCTATATCATGTCCAGAGGGATGAGTGAGTCAGAAGCCAAGAAGATTATCATCGAATCTCATATCAGACCAATCATTGATCTGATTCCAGTTGAATCAATTAAGAATATAATTCTAGAAGCAGTGGATAAAGAATTAGTAGGTGAGTAATTTGAGAGATTTCAGAGAAGATTTTCCAATATTAAATCAGGAAATCAACGGCAAAAAGATAATATATCTTGATTGTGCTGCGACTGCGCAAAGGCCAGAACAGGTACTAAATGCAGTCATCAGATATGATCATGAGGCAAACGGGAATCCTCACAGGGGTTCCCATGCCCTTAGCATGCGAGCAACTGAAGCGTTTGAAAACGCAAGAGAAAAGGTCAGAGCCTTTATCGGTGCAAAGAGCACAAAGGAAATCATATTCACAAAAAATGCCACGGAAGCAATTAATCTCGTGGCTTACAGTTATGCGTTGGAAAACTTAAATCCGGATGACAATATTGTGATTACCATTGCAGAGCACCATGCCAATTTAGTGACATGGCAGCAGATTGCTAAGAAAACAGGAGCAGACCTTGTTTATATGTATGTGGATGCCGATGGAAGACTTCCACTTGGAGAACTTCAAAAAATTGATCAGAAGACGAAAATTGTTGCCTGTACCCATATGTCTAATGTTCTGGGCAGCATTTTTCCAGTTGACAAGGTAATAGAAAGAGGCCATGCAGTAGGGGCTAAGGTTCTTATAGATGGTGCTCAGGCAGTAGCCCATATGCCAGTTGACGTTTCGAAGATGGATTGCGACTTTTATGTTTTTTCCGGTCATAAGATGTATAGTCTCACCGGTGTCGGTGTATTATATGGCAAAGAAGAAATACTGGAGAAAATGGAGCCGTTTTTATACGGTGGCGACATGATTGAATATGTCAGTGAGCAGGAAACCTCGTTCAATGAACTGCCATTCAAGTTTGAAGCAGGAACACAGGGTATTGAAAGTGTAGTCTCTCTAGGTGCTGCAATTGATTATATCGGTGAGATCAGCTTTGATGTAATCCATCAGAGAGAAATGGAACTCACTGAGTATGCTTTAAAGAGACTGAAAGAACTTCCCTATATAAAGATTGTGGGGCCACAAGATATGCATCAAAGAGGTGCAGTAATCAGTTTTGTTGTAGAGGATATTCATCCTCATGACGTGTCCATGATTTTAGATAATTATGGTGTAGGAATCAGAGCAGGACATCATTGTGCTCAGCCACTACTTAAATTTCTAGAAGTCCACACGTGCTCTAGAGCCAGTTTTGCATTTTATAATACGAAAGATGAAGTAGACGCATTGGTGGATAACCTGAAAGAAGTCAGGAGGTGGATGGGATATGAATCTAGGTAATTTATACACTGAGGTAATTCTTGAACATAATAGAGATACGAAAAACAGACGTGAGATCGAAGGATATACGCATAAGGAGAGAGGCCATAATCCAAGCTGCGGTGATGACATCACGGTTGAAGCAAAGATTGAGGATGGAATCATCAAAGACTTGGCGTATACAGGCCATGGATGTTCAATCAGTCAGGCATCAGCATCAATGATGACAGATCTTCTGACTGGTAAAACTGTAGAAGAAGCTATGGAAATCATTGAGATATTTCTTGGAATGATCAAAAGGGAAATCAATGATATTGATTATCTTGAAGATGTGCTCGATGAAGCATCCATACTTCAGGGTATTTCAAATCTGCCTGCAAGAGTAAAATGTGCGGTGCTTGCATGGCATACTTTAAAAGAGGCAGTTCGAAAAGAAGAGTAGACTAAAGAGGCTGGGCATTTTGCGTCCAGTCTCTTTTAAACATACGGATATAATTTCAAATAAGGAGAAAAAGATGAAATATAAAAATATACTTATAGCAGCAGCTACGCTCACCATATTTTTCACTGTCGGATGCAGTGCAAAAGAACCCACTTCTGATGAAGATAATATCACTGAATCAACTGTTCAGGTGATTTCTGCTGAAGAAGCAAAAAAGATGATGGATGAGGAAGACGTCACCATTGTGGATGTCAGAACAAAGGAGGAATATCTGGAGGCACACATTGAAGGAGCTGTCCTTTTGACTCTGGATACCATACCAGAAAAAGCAGAAGAAGTTCTCATGGATAAAAATGAAACTTATCTGATCTATTGCAGAAGTGGCAACAGAAGTAATCAGGCTGCAAGAGAATTAGTGGGCATGGGATATCAGAATATATATGACTTCGGTGGTATTATCGATTGGGACTATGAAACAGTATCTGGTGAAAATTAGTACTATAGCATTCCATGCGAAGAGCAGAGAAATACGGTGAAATTGTATAATTTTTATTAATAATTATAAATTTTACACAATTGATTTAATATAATGTATAATAGAGACAGAATTAAAATTGGAGGGAAATGAATTATGGCAGTAGAATTTATCAGATATCTGGACAAGAGCATTAAATACCTGCATAGACAGGGGGCTTTTCTGACAGTGAAAAAAGGCGACGAAGTTAATGTCAGCACAATAAGCTGGGGAAATATCGGTTTTGAATGGGGTCGTCCTGTTTTTACAATCCTTGTTAGAAATTCAAGACACAATCATGAATTATTACAGGATAACAGTGAATTTACAGTATCAATTCCAACAACCTCAACTATGAAAAAAGCGCTTAATAAAGTGGGGAGTCTTTCCGGCAGGGATGTGAACAAATGGGAAGAAGCGAATCTTACTCAATATAAAGCGAAGACCATGGAAACACCTGTTGTTAAAGAAGCGAATATTTTCTATGAATGCAAGATTATCTACAATCACAAGGTAGATCCTAAAATGCTTCGTGGAGATGTTGATGTGACAAGTTATATGGATGGAGATTACCATGAGATTTTCTATGGAGAGATTGTAACTTCATACACAAAAGATGATTTATAATAGAGGATGATAAACAAATGATTTTTGATACACATATGCACACGGAACTTTCATTTGATTCCAGTGAGCAGATCATAAGGATTCTAGAAGAAGCCAAAGCGAAGAAGATAGGTGTGATTACGACAGAACACAAAGATCTGAATTACATGGAAGTTGGTGGCTTCCCGATAGATTTCGATGTGGATGAATATTTCAGCCGATATGAAAAATATCGCAGCGATACTTATCTGATGGGTATTGAACTGGGACTTGATCAGAATTACACGAGTAAACTGAAAGAAATACAAAAGAAATATAGTTTTGATATTGTAATCGGTTCACTCCATACTATGGCAGGTTTCAATCTGTCTTCACGTAAATATTTCAGAGAGCAGAATGAAAGAGATTTCTACAGTGCCTATCTGAAGTATGCAGAGGAGATTATTCTCGATAGCTCTTTTATCGACTCTTTAGCTCATTTTGATTACCCTACCCGGTACTCAGGATTTTCTGAACTGCGTTATGAAGAGTATGAAAAAGAATTCAGCGGACTTTTTACAGCAATGGTCAGTCAAGATGTAACGCTTGAAATGAATCTGAAAAGACCACTTAAAGGTGAAGTATATCACTCTTTTAAAAGTGTTTATAAGGGATATTATGAAAATGGTGGACGATACGTGACACTCGCTTCTGATGCGCACATAGCAGAGGACATTGGTCGAAATTTTGATGAAGCGATAAAGCTAGCTGATGATATCGGACTAGAAATATGCTATTATAAGAATAGAAAAAGAGTCCTTTGTGATAGATGAGTTGAGAAGGAAGAAGGTGGAGCACATCAACCAGAGCAAGATAATACTGAATGAACTGTTAGTAGATCTTTTCCATGACATCCTAGAAATAGAAGAGAAGTCGCTCCGTGATCGTGGTAGCGATCTGACGATTACTGAAATGCATACA
>DATIRH010000464.1:0-1611 GCA_035469845.1 Proteiniclasticum sp.
CAAAGAACTTTTCAGACTGATGGAAGATCTTTCCATCAGAGAACTGATGCATAAAGAGATCCGTAAACTCAGCGGAGGTGAAAAGACGAAACTTCTCTTTCTCCATGCGGTGAAGGACAGTCCCCCGCTCCTCATTCTGGATGAACCGACTAATTTTCTCGATACGAGAAGTATCGAAGTCATAGAGAACTATCTTTCATCCTATAAGGGTGCAGTGCTTATGATCTCCCATGACCGGGACTTTCTGGATCATACAGTAAAGATCATCTACCATCTTGACCAGGGAAGGCTTACGAAATACACGGGTGACTACACTTTCTTCAGGCAGAAACGCGAGAAAGAGATCAGAAGGCAGAATCTGGAGTACATCAAATACGCAAAGAAACGAAAAGAGCTGGAAGCTGCAGCCAGAGGAATCTCTGACAAGGCGAACAAAATGGAAGGACTCTCCAGCAATGACTATCTTCGCTCCAGAAACAAACAGCTACAGAAAAAAGCCAAGTCCATGCGAAAGCGCATCGAGAAAATGGACGTGATGGAAAGGCCACATTATGAGAAGGAAGTGAATCTCTCTTTCCATGTCTCTTCTGAAAAAGCTTCACCCATTCTTCTACGTGGAGAAGGAATCAGGAAAAGCTTTGATACCCTGCTTTTTGATAATGTAAGTTTTCATATAAGAAATCAGAGTAAAATCGCACTCCTGGGCGAAAACGGGTCCGGCAAGACGACACTCATGAAGATCATTCTTGGTCAGACAGATTATGAAGGAAAAATCCACATTCCACCTTCCACAAAAATCGGCTATCTGTCCCAGGAACTTTATCATCTGGAAGAAGAGAAGACCCCACTTGAGGATCTCAATCAGTACACAGATGACCAGACGGAAATCAGAAATCTATTAGGTTCCATGCGGATCACCCAAGACATGGTCTTTCAGAAAATCAGAAGCTTAAGCTACGGCGAAAAGCTGAGAGTGGAACTGAGTAAACTTATTCTCAAGGAATGCAATCTTCTTATTCTGGATGAACCTACGAACTTTCTGGACATCGAAACCAAGGAAATTATTGAAGATGCCTTAAGAGACTACGAAGGTGCAGTTCTTCTTATTTCCCATGACAGGTATTTTATCAAAAGCCTCGCTGAAGAAATCTGGCATCTGGAGAACAAGAAGCTCACACTATACGAGGGCGATTATGATTATTTTCTGGAGAAACAGAATCCAAAGAGAGAGAACCATGAGGACATTCTGATCCTTGAAATGAACATGGCAGAGATTGCACATAAACTATCCACTGCAAAAAAAGAGGAGAAAGAAGATCTGGTAGAAGCCTATTCAAAAATTGCTTCCAGACTAAATCAGCTTAAGGAATAACCAGCAAATAATATATTCAGCTCAAATTTGTAAAGGATCTCCTCCAGGTGCAAACCTGAAGGAGATCCTTTTTTCTTTTCAATATTTAAACAATTTCTATTTTGTCTGCGGATTCATCGCATTCAATTCGCCTATAAACTCAGAAACACCAAAGAATATGGCCATGGCTGAAAAGACAATGGCACCATAACAGAATATGGAGCTTTCACCATCTCGCAGGATAGCAAGTACACCTGACA
>DATIRH010000465.1:0-1841 GCA_035469845.1 Proteiniclasticum sp.
TAATTTATTATATCTGGATAATCATGATCTTGTTGAACTTGAAAGCCTTCAAATTCCCCTGAACTTATTTCATCGTTCATCACTTTCATTGAATAACTGTTGAAACCATCTAGATTATCATGAACCGATTCAATGATTTCATTTTTTATGTTATTTTCAGAAATAATAAAGGACATCCTGAAGAAAGCATAAATCAAAATTATAATAAATACAAAAACCAACACCTTATAAAGCCATGCTGTTTTTTTCATAAAAACTCCTCTGATTTTATTATTTCTTGAAGAAATCTTCCATTCATTCTACGTATATTATATATCAGATGATATATTTAAACAAACTATATACTGGATACTCACAATAATAAGGTATAGGTTTCGCATTTTATAAAGATGTAGATCCCAAGTAAAATCAGAATGAATGGAAAACCTGGTTCCCCGTACTTTCTGAAAATACTGCTGATGTATTTTGTACTTGTGAAATAATATGCGGTCGCGCAAAGAACCGCCAGCATAATGAAGAAAACCAGAATAACTGTAATCAGTTCGTCTATTTCAAGACTGGCAAAAAGCGGCATATATACACCAATATTGTCACCGCCATTGGCAAAAGTAATCAGCATCACAAGCATCACGCCTGATCTCCCCATTTTCTTCTCAGCCTTAAGGAGTTCATCTGCCGGCTTGGCACTTTCAGGGTAAAAGGAGTCCTTCTCTGTATCTTCATAAGAATTGACTTTCTCTCTTTCTCTTTTCGCTTTCCACATCATCATCAGATGCCTTGACCCGATCATTATGGGCAGAAAACCCATCAGCCCGATCCACTGGATCGGAATGACCAGTTTAAAGAAATATCCGATGCAGCTCACTGCCACAAGAAAGATCAGTCCCAGGTATTTTCCGAGGATCACTTCTCTGATGGAATACTTGGTATCCATGAAAAAAGTCGTGGTGATGAAGAAATCATCAATATTCGTGCTGACAAATGCCGCGATGCCAAGGCCTGTTAAATATAGTATCTGTTCCATCTATCTCTTCTCCAAATCGAATAATCAAATTCATATAATTAAATTCTAATAATTAAATTAAATCATATCTTTATTTATTATCACTGACGCAATGATGGATGTAAGTCATCATCCGATAGAGTCACCCCATGAGTCACTTCTCTCGAATAAACATCATTGACTAGGCATACCCATAGTATACTATCTTTTCTGTGCATCAGGATACAATAACATCTCCCAGAGTATCTGGTGTTCACCTGTTTCCAGGCATAAAATATTATACATCCAGATACTCAGTTGCAAAACAGAAAAAAAGTCACTGCAAAATCAGATTTATCTGTTTGCAGTGACTTCTCTTTATCTATATTCTTCTATCCAGTTCTTCTTTCACCAGCTTGTTGATCATGGCCGGGTTCGCTTTTCCTTTTGTCGCCTTCATGGTCTGCCCTACAGCAAAGCCCATGATCTTGGTCTTTCCGTTTCTGTAGTCTTCCACCACATTGGGATAGGCATCCAGCACTTTTTTAACCTCATCAAGAATGAAGTCCTCGTCGCTGTTCTGCACAAGTCCCTTCTCTTCCACGATGACCTTGGGATTCTTTCCTTCCGTGAACATGAATTCAAGAACCGTCTTGGCTATGGCTGTGGAAATAGTCCCTGCCTTGAGGAGCCCCAGAAGATCAGAAAGATCTTCCGCCGTGAATTTCAGTTCAGAAATCCAGGTCCCTTTTTCGTTCATGAGCCTTGAGAGATCACCCATGATCCAGTTGGAAGCGCCTTTGGCATCCTGTGAGATCTTTGCGGTTTCATCAAAGAAATCCGCCATATCCTCTGTCAG
>DATIRH010000466.1:0-1880 GCA_035469845.1 Proteiniclasticum sp.
AATCAGGGAAGAATCAATCTTTCCAGAAGAGATGCTCTTATTGATATGGAAAAGAAAGAACAGGCTGAAAAAACTGAAAAAACTGAAGAATAAAAATGGACGGGACAGTGATATGCTCCCCTCATAGTAGACAGTTAAATAATATAACTGTTTATTGTGAGGGGAGTTTTAATAATGGGAAGAAAAAGTAATAGTTCATATGAGACAAAACTGCAAGCTGTCCAATCCTATTTGTCAGGAGAAGGATCTTATATATCAATTGGTGAGCAATACGGAATCAGTAAATCTAGGGTCAGTCTATACGTCAAAAAGTATCAGTCGGAAGGTCCTCAGTCGTTACAAACTAGTCATAGGAATCAGCAGTATTCTCAGGAGTTCAAGTTGAAGGTGGTTCTAGAATATCTCGATGGAGGTATCGGTATCAGTGATTTATCTGTGAAATACGGTATTAAATCAGATTCTCAGGTATCAAATTGGGTTGGGTTGTATAATAGTGGTAAGAATTTTAAATCTTACAAATCTGGGGGTACCACTATTATGAATAAAGGCCGTAAAACGACTCATGATGAACGAATTAAGATTGTAGAAGACTGCTTACGCAGTGGTCTGGATTATCAGGCCACTGCAGAGAAGTATAAGGTCTCCTTTCAACAAGTGTACTCTTGGATTAAGAAGTATCAGAAAGAAGGCGTAACAGGTCTTAAAGATGGTCGTGGCAAACCCAAAGACATAGGGAAAATGGACGAAGTCGAAAGACTGAAGGCTGAAAACCAGCTGCTGAAAGCACAGCTGGAACGAATGAAAGTTGAGGATATGCTAAAAAAAAAAGTGGACGAACTTCGCTTCGATTTGGATATCACCAGAAAAAGGAAGAAGTAGAATATATAGCTATTCGAGAGACTAATAAAATTACAGGCCATCCAATCTCTGATCTATGCCAAATGATCGAGGTTTCTCGAGCGGGCTACTACAAATGGTTAAACAAACCAGAAGTTATGGGCCCAACTGAAGAGGATTGGCTTTGCAGCAAAATTATTGAACTCTATACCTTGCATAACGGCATTCTAGGCGTTCGCAGGATGAAGCTGTTTCTAAAACGAGGATATGGATGTATCTATAACGTTAAGCGTATCCGGCGTCTTATGCGCCGTCTGGGACTGCAATCTGTAATCAGACGTAAGCGAAAAAACTATATTCTTAGCACACCTCAGATTACAGCAGAAAACATTCTGAATCGTGACTTCACTGCTGTGCTTCCTAATCAGAAATGGCTCACTGATGTTACAGAGTTCAAGTACGGGAACAGCAAAGCCTATCTTAGCGCTATTCTTGATCTCGCCGATAACAGTATTGTTTCTTATGTTTTTGGACACCGCAACAACAATCATCTAGTGTTTAAAACGTTCAAGTTAGCTATACAGAAGAATCCCGCTGCGAAACCACTATTCCACAGTGATAGAGGTTTCCAGTACACCTCAAAAGTGTTCCGGAAGATGTTAGATGACACCGGATGCATTCAAAGCATGTCAAGAGTCAGCCGCTGTATTGATAATGGTCCCATGGAAGGATTCTGGGGGACGTTAAAGTGTGAAATGTATTATCTGAATAAATTTGACGATTATGCAAGCCTGGAACATGCCATTGAAGAATATATCCATTTCTACAACAATAAAAGATACCAACAAAAATACAAGGGCTTAGCCCCACTTGAAGTGAGGAGCCAAACCCTTGCAGCTTAAATTACTAATTGGTTATTTCACTGTCCACTTGACAGGGAGCAGTTCAAATCGGTATCCCTCTCTATTATTCTGCTTTATTTTCGGTAAGGATCGTAAAAGTCCTGTTCTTCGCCATTGGTGAGAATCAGTGGGCCGTTTTTT
>DATIRH010000467.1:0-4212 GCA_035469845.1 Proteiniclasticum sp.
TAAAGAGTATCATATTTTGGATTATAGTAAATCATCATAGATAAGTTTAGTAGAGTGGAAGAAAGATAAGCTGATGATCAATGTCGTCGGCTTTTTCTTGCGTCTATTTACAGGAGGTTTAAAAAAAATCACATTACTAAATGTAATATATAATTGACAAAAAGTAATGTTGGAATTATAATGTGAGTGTAAGGAGATGATGCTTCTTGAAGAATAAGAAAATGAAGATTGCAAGAATTGAGTCTGATGTGTCACAGGAACAGTTAGCTGAGATTGTTGGTGTCACGAGGCAGACAATCAATTTGATTGAGTCAGGCAACTACAATCCTAGCCTCAAGCTATGCATCGAAATATGCAAGGCTCTCGACAAGACGCTTAACGATTTATTTTGGGAGGAATGAAAAATGAATACAGAGAAGATCGTCAAAGAAGCAAAAATGATCATGCTCGTATGTCTGATTATTGGGATTGCGCTGCTTGGAGCTGGAATACTTTTCAGTTTCATCGATGTAAGCTTTATTACAAATCCTAGAGCAATCGTTGGACTATCCTTTATACCGTTGAGCACAGCTTTTGTTTATTATCTTAAGCTTACAAAAATCAAAAATAGTCCACAAAGAATGAAGAAAATTATTATCCAGGAAAGTGATGAAAGGCTTGTTGCTTTAAAGAATGAAGCTGACGCAAAAGCGCTTAAAATCATACAAGGTTCAATTTTTCTGGCTTATATGGGGTACACATTGATGGTACCGGAAGATATTTTCGAATCTGTCGGATGGTGGATCTTAATGTTGCTGACGCTTATTGCCATTTCGGTTCAAGGCTTCATGAACAGCAGAGTACTCATGGAGAAAAAGGATAACATAGAATAATCTAAGAAAAAGAAAAAGCACTTGAGCTGACTTTTATAGTAAGTGTCATTTTCGTGGTACAGGGAAAATGAATGAAGAAAGTGCGTATGTAGTTGGAACAAATGATTAATAATAATAGGAGTGTGAATGATGGATAATGAGAATGACCAGACTTTAAGCGAAGTCTGCGAACCAATGAACGAAAAGGCATGGAATGATCTTGCCTATGAAGCATGGATCACAAAATATGGAATACCTCAGGAAGTGGCAGCCAGAATAAGGACGAATCCGGAAAAGTATCTTGCAATCCTTCTTGATAAGTTTGGTGATGTGAAGGACAAAAAGATTGCCAATCTTATGGGCTCCAATGGAATGAAGGCGGTGGCTCTAGCTTTCTTAGGCGCCCAGACAACGGTATTTGACTTCTCCGGTGGAAACAAGAAGTATGCGGAAGAGCTTGCAGAATTTGCGCAGGTATATATTCGATATGTTCTGGGAAACGTGATTTCTCTGCCTGAAGAGGAACTGACAGGAGACTATGATATCGTCTTTGCGGAGATGGGTATTCTTCATTACTTCGCCGATCTTGAACCACTTTTCAATGCAGCTCTTGGTCTGCTGAAGCCTGGTGGAATGTTTGTCCTCAGAGATTTCCATCCTGTATCCACCAAACTGATCAGTTCGCGTGGAACGACTGCGAAAATCAGAAAGCATAAGGTCGACGGTGATTATTTCGATACTTCATTGATTGAAAGTGAAATCGCCTATGGTAAATATCTGCCTGAAATGGAGACGCAGAAGGTGCTTCTAAGAAAGTGGAACCTTGGTGAAATCATCACCGCTGTAGCAAAGAGTGGATTCGTTATTGAGAGTCTCGATGAAGAACCAAACTTCTCCAGCGAGGAATATGATAAGGGCATTCCAAAGACATTTACACTGATGGCTAGAAAGTAGCAAGTCAGAGCTTTACACATTAATTCAAGAACCAATGCTGGAGGAAAGACCTCAAAAGCAATTGGTTCTTTTTTTAATTTCAAACCCGTGATGAGGTGCTCTCAGCTCTAAGAACACTTTCTTCAGCCGAAGCTATTGGTGTTTTTCTTCGCAGTTTGTACAATTCGGCTTCATAATAGGTTCACTATTTTCACCTATGCTGAATATTCATTATAAAGTGTTCGAAGTAGCCCGGAATCTATGATCATATCCAGTTTTGAATGGCTGATTCAGCCAAGTCATAGGGTGAAATGAATCAGGATACGACGCATAAGTAGTAATTGGTGACGTCGGACTGTAAGAAGACATTGTATTGTGATAGATATATTCGCATGAAACAGGTAGACTCGCCGGTGTTGAGTTTACCTGCGTTGATAGTTACGGGAGGTTAGTCATGAGTACGGATATGACCATTGTATTTGTAATACTATTTGCCGCAGTGATTATGTTTTCCATGGCAAAAATCAGGAATGACGTAGCATCCATTATCATCATGCTTTCCTTGGCATGGACGGGAGTCATATCCTTAGAACAGGCTTTTTCAGGATTCTCATCCAATGCTGTAATCGCGATCATGGGTGTCATGATCATCGGTTATGGAATAGAAAAAACGGGAATCATGGATAGCTTAGCCCAGGTCGTCATGAAAAAAACTGGAACCAAAGAAAATGTAGTAGTTGCCACTGTAATGATCGTCACAGGAATTATTTCATCTTTCATGCAAAATATCGGATCGGTTGCATTATTACTGCCCGCTGTGAAGAAAATTGCTAATAAATCAGGCATCAGCCATAAAAGACTGATCATGCCCATGGCATTTTCCGGCATTCTTGGAGGTACCATCACCATGGTCGCTTCCGGACCGCTGATCATTTTGAATGATCTACTTGCAGATGGTGGTTATGAGGGTTTCGGGATGTTCAGCGTAACACCTATAGGGCTTAGTCTTCTAATTGCAGGCACGGTGTATTTCTTCTTTTTTTCAAAGGTTGTGCTGCCTGAAGGGAAGAAAGAAACCAGTTATAGAGAAGATGAGCTTCTTGACATCTATAATCTCCCTAAGAAGATTCATGAAGTAGATTTAGAGAAAAACAGCGAATTGATCGGAAAGACGATAGAAGAGCTTGAAATATGGAAAGATTATGGAGTCCATATTCTTGCTCTTTGGGATTCAGGAAGTAAAATCTATATTCCATGGAGAAAAACCACCTTCAAGAAAGGCCAGACTTTAGCCGTATTCGGGGAAGAGGATCAGATCGAGAAGTTCTTCCATACTTTTGATTTAAAACCAAAGGATCAACTGATTACTTTCAAAGAACTTGGTGACGACAAAGAAGCTGGTTTTGCTGAAATCATACTTCCGCCAGATTCAAATTTAAAAGGGAAGACAGCGGAAGAGATCGCACTTCGAAAAAACTATAAAATAGAACCTATAATATATATCAATAATGATGGTGAGAGGCTCAATTATATGGATTGGGAAATGAAGCCTGGACTTAAGGTCATCGTCTTTGGAAGATGGGAAGATCTTACAAGCCTGAAAGAGTCAAAAGACTTTGTTGTAATCAGCCAGGTCAAGGCTCTTCAAGAAAATGCAAGGGCTGACAAAAAGATTCACGCCATGGTGATTCTGACGATGAGCATCGCAGCGATTCTTATTGGCGTTCCTTTGCCTCTAAGCTTTCTGACAGCTGCTGTCCTGATGCTGCTCACTAAAGTGATCTACAAGGAAGAGCTCTACAAGGCGATAGACTGGAAGACGGTTTTTCTACTCGCTGGACTTATACCACTTGGAATTGCCTTTGAACAGACCGGAGCGGCAGAACTTGTAGCGGAAGCAATCATTAATGTGGTTGAATCATGGCATGTCCTGTTTATACTGCTGGTCATAGGGCTTATCACTTCTTTCTTTTCACTATTCATGTCAAATGTCGCAGCAACTGTATTACTGGTTCCTCTAATCCTTATCATGGGTGAGCGTTTTGGCATCGATCCAAGAGGTCTTGCACTTCTGGTGGCTGTAGCTGCATCAAACTCGTTTATATTGCCTACACATCAGGTGAATGCCTATATTATGGGGGCTGGCAATTTCAAGAACTCAGACTTTCTAAAGGCGGGAGGGATCATGAGTGTCTTATTTCTGTTGGTATCGTCAGTGCTCGTTTACTTTTTCTATATTTAACAGGTTTTTGAGGGAGGATAATAAATGGATTTCTTTATGCTAGAAAGATGGTCACCTTATGTCATAGGTGTTCTGATCGGACTATTAAATGTCGGCTCCATGCTGGTTTCAAAAAAACCATTGGGTGCATCTACCAGCTACATGAAGATTGGTGGAATGATTTACGCTTTATTCGACAAGAAAGAA
>DATIRH010000468.1:0-2559 GCA_035469845.1 Proteiniclasticum sp.
ATTCTCATGAAAGCACCCGCAGTTTCATAAGACAGATCCTCGATGAGCTGCACCATATACGGATCATGACTTAACTCCTTCAAGGTATCCTGGATGATCTCGACCAGAACCTTGTTGGAGGAAATGGCTTCTTTTCCACCTCTTAGAATCAGTGCATTGGATGATTTCAGGCAAAGGGCAGCCTTATCCACAGTGACATTAGGTCTGGACTCATAAATGATGCCCACCACGCCCAGAGGCACACTTTTCTTCCCCACCTTAAGTCCATTGGGCAGCGTTTTCATTTCCTTGATTTCGCCCACAGGATCATCCATTTTCTCCACAGTGAGGAGCCCATCTCTCATGGAGAGAATTCGTTCCTCATTTAGAAGCAGCCGATCCATGAGTGCACCGGACAGACCGTTTTCTTCTCCTCTTTCAAGATCGGAAGCATTGGCCTTCAGAATTTCCTCTTTCCTTCTCACCAGGTTTTCCCCAAGATGGTGAAGAATCTCATTCTTTTCAAGTGTTCCTAATTTCGCTAGTCTTCTTGAAGCGGCTTTCGCGCGCCTTCCCAGATCTTCAATCATCTTTTCTTTCCTCCAATAAAAAATGTACCGAGCACTTTTCCGTCCAGAATCTCCGCCACGGTCTCATTATTGCCACCATTGGCAATGACCACATGAATTCGTCGCTCAGTTGCATACTTTGCAGCTCTGATCTTCGTGATCATCCCTCCAGTTCCAAGCTTCGTGGAAGAATCCTTTGCAATGGCTTCAATGTTTTCATCGATGACTTCAACTCTATCCATGAGCTTTGCCTGTGGATTGATCTTCGGGTCGTCACTGTAAAGACCGTCTATATCCGTAAGAAGAATAAGTAGATCCGCATCCACAAGCGCTGCCACAACAGCTGAGAGTGTATCATTGTCTCCAAAGATGATTTCATCCGTGGAAATAGTATCATTTTCATTGACGATGGGCACAATCTTATTTTTCAGCAGTTCATTCATGGTGTTTCTGGCATGATAATTCATGACCTTATCCGTTTCCACCTGCTTGGTGACAAGGACCTGCCCCACCTGATAGTTGTATTCCTGAAAAAACTTCTGATACATGTTCATCAGTACCACTTGCCCCACAGCAGCTGCTGCCTGTTTGCCTTCGATATCTCTTGGCCTTTCGCTCAGGTGCATCCTCTGCGCACCCACGCCGATGGCTCCTGAAGAGACCAGCACCACTTCAAATCCTCTGTTTTTCAGATCTGAAAGCATTCTGGCCAGGTGCTCCATACGATAGAGGTTGATCAGTCCGCTGGGATGGGCGATGGTGGATGTGCCCACCTTGATCACGATTCTTTTGATGTTCTTCAGTTCTTCTCTTTTCTTCTCCATCTTACCGTCCTCATTTATTTCTCTCTTTTCAACCATTTTAGATTTATCGAAACCATTAAGCAAGACTTTTGTCTCTAAATTGCACAAATCAAGCCCGTAAACGATTTGACCTTCAGGAAATACAAAGAATCTCCTGAAAAACTGATAATTGCTTATCTCTTTACTTCTCTATTTAATCATGGATAAAGCTGAAAGACACCTTATGCTTTGATTTCCATAAGGTGTCTCTATCAGCTTACATGTTCTCCGAAGGGTTCATTCTATGCAATCTCTTCTTCAGGTTCTCTTTTCACAATATATCTGTGATAAATCGTATCAACCACAACTGCGATGGCATTGTCACCTGATACATTTGCTGCAGTACCGAAGCTGTCCTGTGTAAGATAGAGTGTGACCAGAAGCTGTGCCATGGTTCCAGTAGGATCAATGCCCACAAGTGCCAGAAACGGCAGTGCGCTCATGATGGCTCCTCCCGGTGCTCCAGGTGCCGCAACCATTGCTACACCCAGCATGGCGATGAATCCAGCCATGAGACCAAATCCGTGAGGCATACCATACATCAGAAGAACCGCTGTGACGCAGCTGGTGATGGTGATGATGCTACCTGCCAGATGAATGGTTGCGCCAAGAGGCACCACAAATTCTCTGATCTGCTTTGAAACTCCATTTTTCTTTGCACATTCCAGGTTCACTGGAATGGTTGCAGCGGATGACTGCGTTCCGATGGCTGTCACATACCCTGTGACCTGATTCTTCATGAGCGTCAGCGGATTCTTTCCGGCGTAAGTCCCTGCAACAAAGAACATCAGGCTCACATAGCTGAGGTGCATGATGATGACCACCAGAAATACTTTCCAGAAGATGGAAAGAACTGAGAAAACAGCACCGGAATAACTCAGATTCATGAAATTTCCAAAGATGTAGATGGGAAGACCAGGAATAATCAGGGTATTCAGAAGTTTAGTGATGATTTCCCCGAAATCCTTGAAGAAACCGTACATTGTTTCTCCCTTTCCTTGTCCTCTCAGATAGGAGATTCCTATTCCAAACAGGAAGGAAAAAACGATGGCCGCTGTAACATCCAGCATAGGACTGAGCGGAATAGAGAACAGGGAAGCAAGCCCGCTTCCTGATTCGGTGATCTTTTCCACCAGTTCAGGTCTGATAAAGGATGGAAAGAATGCCGA
>DATIRH010000469.1:0-3609 GCA_035469845.1 Proteiniclasticum sp.
ATCTTCGGGGATACCGGTGGTACTGACAAATCGGCCACCGTCTTTTAGAAGCGAAAAGAGTGCTTTCATCTTTTCTTCTTTCAGCGGTGCCAGATTATAGATCAGATCCAGTTTTTCAGTGATGGCATCTAGAAGATCCTCTTTCCTGTAATCGATGACATGAGTGATGTTCATTTCACGAAGGACATTCAGTGTATCCGTACTTGCTGTACCTAGAACCTGGGCATTCTTCAGTTTTGCCATCTGAATGGCCATGACGCCTACACCGCCTGTGGCTCCGTTTATAAGAACCCGTTCCTCCTCTTTCAGCTCACCCAGCTCATAGATACCTTGATAGGCTGTAAGTGAGTTGAGTGGGAGACTCGCTGCCTCTTCATAGGTCAGATTTTCTGGCATGAGATCGGCATCTTTCTCTTTCAGGACAACATACTCTGCATAGGAGCCATTTTCTTTGATGCTCAGGTAACTGTAGACCCGGTCGCCTGTATTGAATTTTGATGCATTTTTACCTGATTCGACCACTTCACCTGCCATATCCACCCCCAGAATCCTTGGTCTTGAGAGATCAATGAGCTTTCCGAAATCTCCGTTTCTTGCCGATGCATCAGCGGGGTTGAAAGAAGCTGCATATACTTTTACAAGGATTTCATCTTCCTGTGGTGAAGGAATGTCGAGTAGGGATTCCTTGAAAACCGAAGGATCACCGAACTTCTCTATTGTCATTGCGCGCATTTTATTCATATAAAAATCCTCCTATCACTGTTTGTAACATCAATATACGACAAAATACCGCAGAAATTAAAGGCGAAAGCATATTGTTTACAGAAGGTTTCTAAATTCATAATAAATGTTTCCTATAGATTGATATAATAAGAGTATTAGTGAGGTGAAAATAAATGGCCAAACGACTCTATTTTATCGCCAAGCCTTCATATCAGGGGCTTATTGTGGAAAAGACCATACATTTTGAGTATTTTCGTGGTCAGAACCTAAGTCAGAAACATAAATCAATCGAATCGATGCATCATGCCATCAGAGCATTTGAAAGCGGAGGGAAGATACTGGAAGTATCCACGGTCTCACCGGACCCACTGGGAAGGAAACTGGCAGGTGTTTTTGTTTTATCTGAAAATGAAGATGGGCACGATGTTTCCATCATGAACATTTTCGAAAGCGCAAAAGTTTTTGAAAAGGGAGGTCCTTACAGAGACCTTCTGGAAAAAGATCCTTTAGAAGTTTCAGAGGATGAGAGACTGAAAAATTCAGGAAGACTCCTCGGATTTCATTACCAGAATGAATCCTACAATTTGTCGCCAAGAACTCTGTTTTTTGACTGGATCTATATGAGCGCTCTATACGAGCAGAAAGCGCTTCATGAAGAACTTGCAGCGTATGATATGGTCACGGATATCGAATACAGCATGAACAACATGTTCGCAAGCTCAGCAAGAGCCTGTGCCCGTTTTATCAGTCTGTATCATACGGGGCTTCTCGATGAGTCCATGAAGGATATTGATTCCTTCAAAAAAATCTATACAATGGTATTCTGAAAATACCACTAAAATACTGAGCTATGGTTCTCTGTAAACCATGGCTTTTTGACGTATAATGGAAAAAAGAGTAATCATAGAATGGAATTGGAGGGGAAGCTTTTGAAAAGAACAGTAGAGAAGAAGAATGGACCAGACACTATAAGACCTGTAGACCCCAACATGGAACAACTCATTTCCATCACCTTATATAATGAAGAATTCATGCAGGAAAAAACCATCACACTTGAAGAGCTGCTTGAACAGAAATCCTTTGTAGAAGCTAGAGAAGGCTTCAACCTTTGGATCAACATCGATGAAGGGTATGATAACAGGGTCGTGGACGACATCTGTGCGCTCTTTGATATTCATCATCTTGTTAAGGAAGATATCATTTTAAAAGGCCAGAGACCGAAAGTGGAGGAGTACGAAAACTATATTTTCAGTATTGTGAAGATGATCTACTATAAAGATGCAGTGATGAAAGCGGAGCAGCTTAGTTTTATTCTGGGGAAAAATTATGTCATCACCTTCGGAGAAGAAGAGGGGGATGTCTTTGATTCTGTGAGAGTAAGACTTCGAAAAGATGGAAGCATGCTGAGAAAAGAGGGTGTTGATTTTCTTTTCTATCATCTGATGGATGCTCTGGTGGAAGAATACTTTCATATTCTCGCCTACATAGGAGAAAGAATCGATCTGATTGAATATGAGGTACTGGAGAGCAGTAACAACGAAGAGCTTAAGGAAATCAGACTTCTGAAGAAAGACCTTCTATATCTCCATAAGTTTGTATGGCCTTTAAGAGAAGTGACTGCATGGCTTGGAAAAGAAGAAGTCATTCAGATCAGTGATGCCACCAACTTCTATTTCAAAGATCTGAACAAGGAACTCACACAGATTGTGGAGTCCACTGAGACTTATCGTGAAGTTCTTTCCTCACTGATAGAGATCACCTTATCCAGCATCAGTTACAGACTCAATGAGGTCATGAAAGTACTGACCATCATTTCAACGATTTTCATCCCGCTGACTTTTATTGTAGGAGTCTATGGAATGAATTTCAGGTATATGCCTGAAATTGATCAAAGATGGGGATACCCCGCTACTTGGCTTTTTATGATTCTACTGGCTGCGGCAATGATTTATTACTTTAAAAAGAAAAAGTGGTTCTAGTTGACAAAGATACCCGTTAGCGTTATTATCTAATAGAAGACACCCCCCAGGGGGTGGGGTAAGGAGGTTAACATGGAACAAAAATTTGATGTCACCGGAATGACCTGTTCTGCTTGTTCTGCAGCTGTAGAAAAGTCTGTAAAGAAGCTTGACGGGGTTTCCAATGTAAGTGTAAGTTTAATGACCAACTCCATGACCATCGCTTATGATAGCGAAGTGCCTGAAGAATCTGTGATAGAAGCAGTGAAAAAGGCAGGTTATGGTGCACAGGTCCATCATAAAAAAGGGGAAAAGAGCGGAGCGGTCTCCACGATAAACCCTATAGAAGAAGAACTCAAGGAGATGAAGTCAAGGCTGATCATCTCTGTGATATTTCTAGTGCCACTTCTTTATGTGGCAATGGGATATATGGTGGGACTTCCCGTTCCACAATGGCTTGTGGGGTCTGAGAATGCAGTAAGTTTTGCATTCCTTCAGATGCTTTTGTCGATGCCCATCGCCTATGTGAACAGAAAGTATTTCACCATCGGATTCAGAGCGCTCTGGCTCAGAGCTCCGAATATGGATTCCTTGATTGCCATAGGAGCCTCAGCAGCATTCCTTTATGGAATCTATGCAATTTTTAGAACAGGTTATGGACTAGGCCACGGTGAGATGGAAATCGTGCACAGTTTTGCTCATGATCTCTACTTTGAAGTAGGGGCAACTATTTTAACGCTGATCACTTTCGGAAAGTTTCTTGAGACACGATCCAAGGGCAAAACTTCTGAAGCCATCAGTAAACTCATGGATCTGGCACCTAAAACTGCTCTGGTCATGAGAAATGAGGAAGAGATTGAAGTGCCAATTGATGATGTGGTCATTGGAGATGTTGTGGTCGTAAAACCTGGTAAGAGTGTACCGGTTG
>DATIRH010000470.1:0-6703 GCA_035469845.1 Proteiniclasticum sp.
GCTTCTTCTGATAGTCTTCTCCGTCGATGAGTATTCTTCCTTCCGTCGGTTCATAGAACCTGCAGGCCAGGTTCACGATTGTACTTTTTCCGGATCCCGTTTCGCCCACAAGAGCGATGGTCTCTCCGGCTTTCACTTTCAGATTGAAGTCCTTTAAAATATATTCCCCTTCTTTATAGTAGAAGTTTACATTTTCAAAGGTCACATCCCCTTTTATGGTTCCGTAGTCTTCTTTCTCCTCCACCTGATCATCCGCAATCTCTTCCTTCTCATTGAGAAGTCCCATGACTCTTTCCGCTGCCGCCTGTGCACTGATCATTTCAGTGTAGATTCTGGCAAGTTCAAGAACCGGGTCAAAGAACTGTCTTGCATAGGTGATGAAGAGTACCAGAGTACCGTAAGTCAGCGCACCGCCTATGAGCAAGTTGCTTCCGAAGAACAGTGTCAGCACTGTTCCCACCGCTGAAATGAAAAGCGTCATAGGCAGATATCCAGCGGAGAGCGTTGCCGCTCTGATGGATGTTTTCTTCATGTCCTTTGTCACTTCACCGAACTCTTCGATGTTAAGCCCTTCTCTTACCAGCGTCTTGGTGGTCTTTGCCCCCACGATACCATCATTGAAAAGCCCTGTGATCTTCGAGTTGATTTTTCTGACACCCCTGTAGGATAACAGCATTTTCTTCTCAAAGAAAATACTGATGAATGCCAGGATTGGAACGGTAAGCAGCGTCACAAGCGCCAGTTTCCAGTTGATGACGAGCATAACCACTGAAACGCCCAGCATCATTGTGCCTCCCCAGACCATGTCCACAACGCCCCAGGCTACTGTTTCAGCAATCTTCTGGGCATCGGATGTTGTTCTTGCAATCATCCAGCCCACAGCATTCTTGTCATAATAGCTGAAGGAAAGACGCTGCAGCTTTCTGAAGCTGTCTTTTCTTAGTTTGTACTGGATCTCCATCTCAAGTTTCCCCGCAAAGCGGATGAAAAAGAAGACAATGAGTGCCAGTGCTATGGCTAGTCCTACATAGAGAAAAGCCACTTGAGTCAGTCCTTCATAATCTCCCTCTGCCACAAAAGTATCAATGGCATATCTTGTGAGCAGTGGGAAGGTGATATCTGTTGCCGCCAGGGCAACCATAAAACCAATGAGGATAATAAAGTCTTTCTTGAAAACCTTAAAGTAGCTGAACATCTCTTTCCAGATTTTTTTATCCACTTTAAGCTTCATTTCTTTTTGTTCTTCCATTTTGATCCCCTCCTTAGGCGCCTATTGATCTTTACACAGCCATCTGCTGAAGGTCCCAGATTCTCTTGTAGAGTCCTTCTTCCTGAATGAGCTCTTCGTGCGTGCCCATCTGTACAATTCTTCCCTCATCCAGAACAATGATATTGTCCGCTTCTGCAAGGGTTGCAATTCTATGGCTGATGATCAGCGTCGTGATGTCTTTACTTCTTGATTTTAATGCATTTCTGATACGCATATCTGTTTCTGTATCCACTGCACTTAAGGAATCATCAAAGATCAGAATTCTCTTGTCCGCATCGATGATGGTTCTTGCAATGGCGATACGCTGTTTCTGTCCACCGGATAAGGAAACGCCCTTTTCTCCGATGATGGTGTCATATCCTTCCTTGAAGGTAAGGATGTTGCTATGGATCGATGCCGCCTTGGCTGCATCGAATATTTCTTTTTCGTTGTAATTTCTCTTTGTGATACCGATATTCTCTTTAACGGTCTTGGCATAGAGATGCGGTTCCTGAAGAACCAGACCGATCTTTTTCCTGATCCAGCCTCTTCTGATATTTTTCAGCTCATGACCGTCGATTCTGATGCTTCCTTCATAGTCATAAAGTCTTTGTAGTAGATGCACAAGCGTCGATTTACCGGATCCTGTTGACCCTAGGATTCCTAGTGTGGATCCCTTTGGCAGATCAAAACTTACATTCTGAAGCACCTTCTGATGCTCATCATAGCTGAAAGATACATTTCTGAAGGAGATGCTTCCATATATTTCAGGTTCCTCTTCATCAGGCTGATCCTCTTCGATCTCCTCATGGAGAATCTCTTCTATACGTACGATGGCGACTGTGGTCTTACCGAACTCACTGAGCAGTCTTCCCAGCTGTTTTACCGGCCAGAGAAGCATAGACACATACACAATGAAGGCTGTAAGTGTTCCGATGGTAAGTTCTCCTCGAATGACCATTCCAGCACCCACCACGAGAACGATTCCGTTCTGCAGCAGGGTCAGAAAATCTGAGGATGCCCAGAAAACAGCAAGTGTTTCAATGAGCTTATAGGTGATGTTCTTATGATTGAGATTCACTTCATCGAATCGCTGGACCTCATGATCCTCACGACCAAAGGCTCTAACAACACGGACGCCAGAAAGATTTTCCTGCAGCACGGTTGTCAGTCTTCCTTCTGCTTCATCGGACTTTTTAAAGGTCTTCTGAATCTTCGTGAAGAAGATCCAGCTGAAGAGAAAGAGTACCGGAATCATGATCATGGAATAAAGCATAAGCTCTACATTCAAGGTGGACATGATGGCCAGTGTGAATCCGACCATGAAGATGATTCTTCCAAGGTCCACTACCTGAACCCCTAGAAATCTTCTGATGGTTTCCACATCCGAGGTACATCTTTGCACCATATCACCCGTTTCTTTTTTTGTATGTCTTTCAAAGGTCATATACTGGATCTGAGTGTACAGCTTCTCCCTGATGTCCTTGGCGATATTTTCAGCCGCATAGCTTGAAAGATATCCTTTTATGAACATGAACACGCCTCTTAATAAACTCATGACGACGATGATCAGGACCACTCCGCCTAAGCTCTTGCCGAAGGCATCCATCAGAAACTGCAGATTGCCAGGATCTACGTCCCCTATGATGGAGTCAATGGCATACTTGATGAGAATGGGCACAGACAGCTGCATGACTGTAGCCAGTATGATTGCGATGATGGCTAGAGAGAACGGTACTCCATAACCTTTTAAATATCTTGATAATTTCTTCATGTGTATAAACACCTCACTTTTTCTGTCAATACTAACGATTAGCTAAACCTCTATAAAAATAGAAAAACACGCAGTACCTGCGTGTTTTGTTTAAGGACAAGGGATCCACTCGTCCTTCATTTCATTTTCTGAAACCCATGAAATCACTAAAATAATAATTTCATACAACAAAACCACAGGTCGCAACCTGTGGTTTCTCAAATTCTATACGCTTTTGTCATGCAAAGGCTATAGGGTGAGACTCCTACTCAGGTCACAAACTTCTTCTATTATCATATCCTTAAATTTAGGCGCAGATATAGCGTCTACGAGATAAAGTGCACTCATTCTTGTAAGAACTGTATTGTTCATCATTTTCGTGACCTCCTTTGCTTAATTAAATTACATACAAATTGTCTGTAACCTATTTCATAATAAACGAACTTATTGGGGATTACAACCCCCTATATAGAATTTTCTAACTTTTCTTGCAATATTTCTCAGTTTTCCTTTTTTTCTTAAGTAGAAGAACCTTGTCTATCTATCGTACAGCTAGTATATATTAATTTATTTAAGTTCTTCCAGATTCTGATATTCATTCATGAAGCTTTCAATGAGATGACCATAAATCTCATGGTCCGGATGCTCTCCGTTCAGGCTGTACTTCCCATGGTTCACCTTGATGAACCAGTCATAGTAGTTTTTTGAGAGCAGCGTGTGGTTGATTCCCAGCACTTTGAGCTCTTTGGGAGAAATCACGCCTTTCACTCTGATCAGCGCCACAGCTCTTAATGAATCTTCCCTGTAGGCCGTCAGAAGCTTCTTCCCTCTTGAACCGCCCTTATTTCCATCTATGCTTCTTTTCTTCACTTCCTTCAGGATCCGAAGCTTCTCTTTGATCTTCGCGCGACGTCCCCGGTCCAGATCGTAAAAGGCAGGGGCACTGACCTCCATGACCTGGTCTTTTTCCACATCCACATAGAGTAGTCCAAGCTCCAGTCTTTTCAGAAGATAAAGCATGCTATTCATGGCTTTGTCCTTCACGATGCGTTTGGGTTTCGGCACCGCCATATAAACCAGATCACAGGTCTTCTGTCTTAAGGCAGCCTGAATAAGAAGTTCAAAAGTAAGTCCTCGCTTCATTTCAATGCCCACAAGAAGATCTTTCTTCTGTGCCACCACATCGATGTCTCGCACTTCACTTCTGACTCTGAATCCCTGTTCCTCAAAATATTTCTTTATGGCTCCATACATATCTGTTTCAATCATACTGACACCTCACCTTATTATAACCACAAATGACCTGATTTTTCTCCCTCTCTTTTATTTTGCATGCAAAAAATTACAGGCACACTTTCAGGTTCATCCTGAAAATATGCCTGTATATTATTATTTACACTTTAAAGAAACTCTTCTCTTCTTACTTCTTTCCGAAGAAACCGCCCAGAAGATCATCCATGAAGCTTCCGTCTCCATCTCTATCCAGCATTCCTTTGGCCACGTCCATGATTCCTCCGCCACCAAGAAGTCCGCCTAAAGAACCAGTGAGATCACTGAGGCCATCACTTGAAACATTATCCTCTTTTTTCTTGTTTCCAAGCATACCGATCAGAATCGGTGCCAGCATGCTCATGAGTCCTGAAACCTGGCCGATGCCAAGTCCTGAATTCGTTGCGATGTTGTTTTCCACTTTCACCTTACGGCCACCGAGAATATGGTCCAGCATCTTGTTTCCTTCATTAGGGTCTACACGTTTAAGGAATCCTTCCAGATCTTCCACATTGTCATCACTATGGTCTTCTAAGGCCTTTGCCAGAGACTCTCTGCTTTTCGGTTCTCTCGCATTACGATCCAATGCTTCAACCAGTGTAGGGATTCCAAGGCTTGTTGCCTTTTTAATCTCATCAGGGCTTGCCTGTACTTTACTGCCCAATTCCTTCAGTATTTTCTCATTGCCCATGACGGAATTAAGTAGACTTGATAAATCCATATATAACACCTTCCTTTCTGATTAGTATAGCACCCGTAAATTCTGATAACTACACTCTCGAAAAGACTTCATAGAAAGGCTAGAGTTGGTTCACAATTAGAAGCAGATGCTGATTGACACTTGTCCCGATTCATGATAATCTGAGTGAGGTAAAAAATGACTGACAGTCATTCATTATGAAATCGAAAGGAGGTCTGATAAGTATTGAATAAAAAAGAAGCCATTCTATGGGCTGCCGTTGATCTCATGGGAGAACAGGGATTTGACAAAACCTCAGTCTCTCAGATTGTAAAAAGGGCAGGTGTAGCCCAAGGTACCTTTTATCTCTATTTCCAGTCCAAAAGTGAACTGGTTTTAGGCATTGCTTCCCATATCATCGAAGATATTCTGGAGGAAGCGCATAAACTACCTATAAATGAAGACACCTCCTTAGATGAATTTATATCCATGCTCATTGACCTCATGTATGACCAGACCTTGAAGCACAAAAAACTCATCGGATTCATCTATTCAGGTACAGCTTACTACTCCTCCTTCAGAGAGTGGGAAGACCTGTATATTCCATATTATGACTGGTTGACAGAAAAACTTTGTCTTTATGGCGAAAAAAATCTGTTAAAGAAAACTTATGATCTCTCCTACCTGTCAAACTTCATCATCGGTTTACTTGAACATGGTGCGGAACAGGTATATCTCATGGAGACCAAGGGTTTCCATGAACAGAGTTCAAAAGACCAGCTGAAGACATTTATCTATGAAGCCATCGCTTTATAGAAGAGATCAGAATTACATATCATTATTATAATTACATAACGAAAGGAGTGCTGACCGCGGTCTTTCCAAGGGGTGCGGAACCTCAAAGAAATCAGTTTGGAAGCCGCAAAAAGTATCATGTCAACACAAAATATTGAAAAGAAACTATTGATTCAATCCGTTGTTCTATCCATCGCTTTCTCCGTAATAGGTGTAACTGCCGGGCTCTATGCCAAATCTCAGATGATCATGTTTGATGGACTCTATTCCCTCGTCAGGGTTGTTTTATCCTATTTGTCTCTGGCATCCGCCAGATTCATGTCAAAAAATGAATGGAAGAAATTCCCGTTTGGAAAGTCCATCGTGGAACCGCTGGTGATCATCGTGAAGCACTCTGCCATCCTTATTATTCTGGCATTTTCCTTCATCAATGCGGTTTACATTATTGTTACCGGTGGACGCGCAGTGGATACAGATACTGCAATTCTTTATTCCTTGATTTCTGCTTTTGTGTGTCTTTTCATGTACCTGCATCTGAAAAGAAAATCAAGAAAATACAATTCGATGCTGCTGAGCGCAGAATCTTCCCAATGGCTTTTTGATACCTATTTGAGTTTTGGTGTAATGATTACTTTTATAATCGTATTCTTAATGGATCGTTATCAGATTTATACCGTATACCTGAACTACATAGATTCATTGATTGTCATCATCATGGCCACAAGTTTTGCAAAAGTTCCTTTCACCTCCATCAAGCTTGCCTTAAGAGATGTTCTGGGTATGTCTCCTGAAGGAGAACTGGGCACAAAGCTAAAGGAAATGACAAAGGAAATCGAAGAGAAATATCAGATGAAAGAATCATTTCTTCGCGTGACCAAAAGAAGAAGACTTCTTAGACTTGAAATTGACTTCATCGTAGATGAAGACTCCTTGGTACAGACCATAAAAGAGCAGGACA
>DATIRH010000471.1:0-1720 GCA_035469845.1 Proteiniclasticum sp.
TAAAGACGGAAAGGAGAAAGAAGTTCTTTCCACTTTTCAGAACAACAAGGGAAGAGACCTCATACTGACCATCGACATCAATAAGCAGGTCGGTCTTTATAACGAAATGAAAGAGGAGATGGGGACCGCGTCTGTGGTGAATTACAAGACTGGAGAGGTAGAAGCCCTTGTTAGTTCTCCATCCTATGATCCTAATGCTTTTATTCTCGGACAGACTCAGGAAGACTACAACAGACTACTGAATAATCCGATGAAACCGCTGATCAACCGATTTACAAAACTCTATGTACCTGGTTCGACCATAAAACCTTTGACAGCAGCCATCGCCATTGAAAACGGTGCTGTGGATCTTCAAAAAGTCATCGATATTCAAGGTACAAAATGGCAGGCTGATGAGAGCTGGGGAAATTATTATGTAACTAGAGTTACAGATCCGGGCATTCCAGTGGATATCGAAAAGGCATTTATCTATTCGGATAATATCTTTTTCGCCCAGATGGCACTGGAAATCGGAGAAGATTCATTCCTGAAAGGAATGAAAGAATTCGGGGTCGGTGAAGACGACCAGTACGGATTCGGATTTGATACCTCACAGATCACAAACGATGGGGAAATCAGTTCGGATGTGCTGCTGGCAGATTCAGGTTATGGACAGGGACAGGTTCTATTCCATAGCTTAACCCTCCCTAAAGCGTATACCGCCATTGCGGATAATGGTGTAATGAAAGAACTCAAACTATTCATGGATGACAAGCCGCCCGCTACAGTCAATGTGATCAAAGAAGAAGTAGCTGATCAGGTATTAGGTTACATGACGCAGTCCATTGACGCACCAGAGGGAACTGGACATGCAGCCTATATTTCAGGCAGAACCCTTGCAGGAAAAACAGGAACATCCGAAATAGGTCCTGTGGCGAACAAAGCGGAAATCGGATGGTTCTCCGTCATTGACCAGGATGAGACGATGCCGTTTATTACAACCATCATGATTGAAGAGGTGAAGGGTAGAGGCGGCAGTGCAGTATCAGTCAATAAAGTGAAACGCTTTGTGGAAACCTATGACTGATTCAGGCCAGATGTGGTAAAAAAATGATAAGAGTTAGATCTGATCTGAACTGATCATATCTGATCTTAACTCTTATTCCAACTCATATATAGAAGAAAGGATGCAGGCGCCCTAGAGCTTTTCCTGCATCCTTTCTTCTACTATCAATAATGAGACATCTGTGAAATCTCAACTATAGCCACACAGTGCTAGGATGGCATCCTCTTAATCAATTCACAGAATAAAACATAAAGTAATTGATTATTCGAATAGCCATCCTAGCTGAGTCTGGGTTGTTGGTGTACTAATAATGGTACACTCCTTTCCTTTTTGGTATAACTTAACTGTTTCATGTCTAACAACGATACATTTCAAGCATCTTCTTATAGACTCGAGACTCTGCATTTAAGTTACCCAACGAATTCATCCAATTCAATTTAAAAACCATTTGAATTTTTGATTCGGTTGAACGGTTTAAAATGGAATCTGAAATTGTTTCGGAGAATTCTCGAAGCAGAATAATCATTATCGATTGTCACTTGATTCTCAGACAATGTATTCCTCTTCTTGATTTTATTGTAGAGAATATTCGTAGGTTTTTCAAGAATTTTGAGGTCCAAAAAACCTCATTAAAGTTCAATGGAGGAAGTTAAGTAATAAAAGATAGAATATTCT
>DATIRH010000472.1:0-2133 GCA_035469845.1 Proteiniclasticum sp.
TATAAATATATTTTTTTGGAGGTATTATTATGGTAACAGGTCCAATGCTTCTCGTCATCTTTGTTGTTTCAATCGCTTTATTACTCCTTGCAATCATCAAGTTTAAGGTCAATCCATTCTTGGCACTTATGGGTGTTTCGATTCTCACTGGATTAGGCGTAAGAATGCCGCTTCCAGAAATCGCAGGAAATATCTCGACAGGATTCGGTAACACATTAAAAGGTGTTGGTATCGTCATCGGACTGGGTATCATACTTGGTCAGATCTTAGCAGAATCCAAAGCAATCAATGCGATTGCAGCAGGAATGCTGAAGAAAGTCGGACATGCACATGCGAATTTAGCCCTTACCATGTCAGGCTGGCTGATCTCCATCCCGGTTTTCCAGGATGCGGCATTCGTCATTTTCATGCCTCTGGTAAGACAGATCAAGAAAGCCACAAAGAAGCCTCTGGTTTCACTTGTTGCATCCCTTGGTGTAGGTACAATCGCTGCACATTCCCTTGTTATCCCAACACCAGGACCAGTAGCAGTTGCTGGTAACATGAACCTGAATATTGGAACATTTCTGATTTATTCCATCATCGTATCCCTTCCAGCAACACTGATCGGTGGAGTACTGTACGCTAAATACCTGGAAAAGCAGGCATTTAAAAACGGTACAGACACAGATTATCCAGATGAAGATCTGCCTACAGACGGCAATGTTGAAATGGATACAACAAAGCTTCCATCCATGGCACTTTCACTGTTTGTACTGCTCTTCCCGCTGGTACTCATCCTTGTAGGTAGTATCATGGCACTGGTTCTTCCAGAGGGAAATACAGCGAAACCAATCTTCGCATTCTTCGGAGACAAAAATATCGCGCTGTTCCTTGGCGTCATCGTCGGATTCATCGCGCTGAAAGACTACTTCACTAAGTCCACAAATCAGATCATCATGGAAGCTACACAGTCAGCAGGACTGATCTTCCTGATCACTGGTGCAGGTGGTGGATTCGGTACTGTTATCAATGCCAGCGGTATTGGTCAGTTCCTTGTTGATACACTCACCGCATTCAACATTTCGCTCATCGTACTCGGTTTCGTCCTCAGTCAGGTATTAAGATCTGCTCAGGGTTCAACCACGGTAGCGCTTGTAACGACGTCCTCTATCTTAGGGCCACTAGTTGCATCCACTGGCGTATCCCCAATTCTTGTGGGTCTTGCAATCTGTGCAGGCGGTATAGGAATGTCACTTCCAAATGACTCCGGTTTCTGGGTGCTTTCAAACTACTCGGGACTGAATGTCAAAGACACTATTAAAGCATGGACAGTAGGTGGAACCATTGTAGGTTTCAGTGCATTTGCTATAATCCTGGTCTTAAGCCTGATTCCAGGTCTTCCAGGACTTTACTAAAAATTGTACCGGCAGAGGAGTTGATCCTCTGCCGGTAAAGATTATATATTGAAAGAGAGATGATGAAATGCTTCTAAGACATTATGAAGACATGAACAAATTTCAGATGGAAAACATGAGAGGTGGAATAGGGACGGTTGAAGTTGTCCATTTACTCAATCCGGATGAGATGAACGATAAAGGAAGACTCTTTGCTGAAAATATCATGCCGCCAGGGACATCCATCGGACTTCATCCTCATTATGGAGACACGGAAGCGTATTACTTCTTGGAAGGTACAGGACGTTATCAGGACAATGATGAATTCTTCGACGTGAAAGCAGGAGATATCGCAGTGGTTGATGATGGAGACATGCACGGAATTACAAATACTGGTGATGGCCAATTAAGGTTCATTGCTCTGATTTTATTTACAGGAGAAAAGAAATGAAGAAAATATATATCATTCACACAAGTCTGGTTTCCCATGGCGATCTACAGGAACTCTTTCATGAGATCATTCCAGAAGCTGAGATCTTTAATATCGTCGATGACAGTCTGCTGCATGACGTCATGAAGAACGGCGCTGTAGACGAGAAAATTACTGGAAGAGTCTGCGACTATTTTCTGGCAGCAGAAAGAAACGGAGCGGACATGATCTTCAGCCAATGCTCTTCAGTTGGAAAAGCGGTGGACATCGCTAAAAAACTGGTATCCATACCAGTGGTCAAAGTAGATGAAGCCATGGCTGAAAAAG
>DATIRH010000473.1:0-5424 GCA_035469845.1 Proteiniclasticum sp.
AATACCAGAAACTCGGCTTATACAGATGAGATGGAAAATGAAGAAAATGAAATACTGTTAAGAGAAATCATCAGTGAGATGATCGATATGGTGGAATCAAGATACAGAATCCATATCGATGAAGAAGTTTTCTATCAGAAGGTCAGGCTTCACCTGCTCTTTCTTGTGAACAGACTTCTTTTCAGGATCCCTGTAAGGGATATCTTCTCCGATCAGATCAAAATCAGATTCCCGCTGGCTTTTGAACTGGCTAAGACCTCCATGAAAGTACTCATGGAAAAACACAGACTCATGGGAACGAAAGTGGATACCAGTTACCTGGCGGTATATTATGCACTGATTCTGGATGAAAGAAAAATCAACAAAGAAGAAAACCAGGAAAGACAAATCGGAGTCATCACCAACAGAGGAAGAGGAACTTTCGAACTGATCAGGCGTCAGCTCATGGAAATCCTTGGTGATCATGCCAAGATCAGGATGCTCACAGTAGAAGAGATGATGAATGAAGATCTTTCAGCGTATCAGATCCTATTCAGCACAGAGAACATCAAAATGGAAAGCGGGCTACCCGTGATTCTCATTGAAGGGATTCTGGACCAGGACTCATTAACCAGGAAAATCAGTGAACTGGGCACGAGAAAGCTCAGTGCACTGGAAGAACTCAGGAAACTGACGGATATATCTGTGAAGATCCTGAATGACAGTCTTTCTTATGAAAACAACGTGCGCATGATCACAGATGAACTGGTCAGGAAAAAAATGGCATCGAATAAGGTCTATGAACGATTTTTGAGTAAAGAGAAGATCAGTTCCATGATTTATGAAAATGGAGTGGCTTTTCCTCACCTTATAGATCCTGAGGCAAAGAAGATCATCCTGATGCTAGGCGTTGTAAACCCGACCAGTCAGAAGCTCAAGATCATCTTTTTTCTCCTCATTCCAGAGATCATGAGCGAGAAGGACGAAGAAACGCTGCTGAAGATCTATGATCAGATCTTCAGTATCATAACAGACAGAGAACTGGTAAGAAATCTACAGGAAATAGAAAGTGCCATGGACCTTACGGAAATAAGGTTGAAAGGAGACAAAGTATGGAAATGAAATACATGATCATTATCGGCGCATTCGTCATGGCGGCATTTGCTCTTCAATATTATCTGGGGTTTAAACAGATCACACATTTTGGTGAAGAATACTCGAGAATGAGAAGAGAAGGGAAAGTGGCCATCGGACGAAGACCTGGTAAAGTGACATCTGGTACTTTAGTGCTCTTTTCACTGGATAAGGAAGATCGGATCAGCTACGGAAGAAAGCTTCAGGGGACCACAGTCTTCGCTAAGTTCAATGACTTCAATACCTTTAACGGTAGAAAGATCGGGGAAATCAAGAAAACAGATCCTGAGATGAAGAAAGAAATCCGAATCACAAGACGTGCTGTACTGAACGCGGTGGAGAATTTTCTGATGGTAAGGGCAGGGAAAATTATTCCTGACAAGAAATCACCATTTGGAAACATCACAGGCGTCTTCAAGAAAGCGAAAGTATAACCTTTAACAGAAGAAAAGGAGAATAGAATGAGTGTAATTGCATATGTAGGTGCAGGACAGATGGCTTCAGCCTTAAGCTTTCCTGTGACTGAAAATGGACATATCGTAAGGCTTGTAGGAACACATCTGGACCGTGAGATCATAGAAAGCCTTAGAGAGAAGGGGTATCATCCCACTTTAAAGCGTGATCTTCCGGGAAGCAATATGGAGTATTACCAGATTGAAGAACTGAAAGAGGCGCTTGACGGAGCCGATGCAGTGCTTTGCGGTGTATCCAGCTTCGGAGTGGACTGGTTCCTGGAAAATGTGATCCCACATATACCGGACCATATGCCGGTACTTTCCGTGACAAAAGGTATGGTGGATATGGAAGACGGCAGTATGATCACCTATCCCCAGTACTGGCAGGGCAAGATGCCAAAGGAAAGAGATCTTAAGATCAATGCCATCGGAGGACCTTGCACCAGCTATGAACTTGCTGACGGGGATCATTCATCCGTAGCCTTCTGCGGGGAAGACGAGAAAACACTGAAGTTTTTCAGAGAGATCTTTGAAGCACCTTACTATCACATCAGCCTATCCACAGACGTGGTTGGCGTCGAATGTGCAGTGGCACTGAAAAATGCCTATGCGCTGGGTGTATCACTGGCGGTAGGACTGGCCATGGGAGAAGACGGAGAAGGAAGACTGAAATACAATTCACAGGCTGCGCTCTTCGGTCAGAGCGTAAAGGAAATGAAAAAGATTCTGGAGATCATAGGCGGGGGAGAAGAAAATCTCATCTATGGCGCAGGAGACCTCTACGTTACGATTTTCGGCGGCAGGACAAGAAGAATCGGCACACTTTTAGGCCAAGGACATTCTTTTACAGAGGCCATGGCGATGCTTGAAGGGGTCACCCTTGAATCCATCGTGATTGCCACAAGAACTGCAAGAGCTGTTAGAAGACTTGCGGAAAGAGGAATTGTGGATCTTACTGATTTCCCACTGCTGATGCATGTGGATGAAATCATCAATGAAGGAAAGCAAGTGGATATTCCATGGAAAGCCTTCACCACAGAAATGTTCGCTTAGAAATGTAAAACAGAAAAACAGAAAAAATAGTTGAACTGATAATAAAAATAAAACATACAAGGAGTGTGTAATTATGGAATTTTTAATCCAATTAGCAGAAGGCTTCATCGGCCTTTTCAGAACCGGTGCAGATGTATTTATGAGCTGGGTTGTCGGTATTATTCCTCTTGTTCTGATCTTACTTGTTTTTATGAACACTTTGATCAATCTCATCGGGCAGGATAAAGTCAACAGATTTGCTCAATGGGCATCAAAATACGCCATCATGAGAAATATGGTCCTTCCATTTATAGCCACCTTTATGCTTGGAAACCCTGCATCCTTTACCATGGGTAAATTCCTTCCGGAATTCTACAAGCCAAGCTACTATGCTGCAACTGCTCAGTACTGTCACACAAGCAGCGGAATTTTCCCGCACATCAATCCAGGTGAACTCTTCGTATGGCTTGGTATCGCTTCCGGTGTTTCCACACTGGGACTGTCCATGACTCCACTGGCCATCAGATACCTGCTTGTAGGTTTTGTAATGAACGCTGTAGGAGCTTACGTTACAGACTACACAACAGCTTATGTATCGAAGAAAACTGGTGTTGAACTCAGCAAAATTGCAGTATTGTAAGAAGGGGGATAAAATAAATGTCAAAATATAGTAGCATCAAGATCGACAAAGGCCAGGGAGGATGGGGTGGTCCACTGATCATCACACCAACCGAAGAAAAGCATAAATTCATCTATGTTGTCGGTGGAGGAGAAAGACCTGCCATCGTAGATAAGATTGCTGAACTTACAGGTATGGAAGCTGTCAACGGATTCAAAACTTCTATTCCAGACAATGAGACTGCTCTTGCCATCATCGATTGCGGTGGAACACTTCGATGTGGAATTTATCCTCAGAAGAATATTCCAACGGTGAATATCATCCCTACCGGAAAATCCGGTCCTCTTGCAAAGTACATCCATGAGGATATCTATGTATCCAATGTAGGTGTAAATCAGATTTCTCTCTCGTCAGAAGACCTGAGAGCAAGCATACATGCTATAGAACCAAAGAAAGAAAAGACTCCGGCTTATTCAACAGACAAGAAGCTTACCCAGCAGAATGCGGAAAGAGGAAGCATCATCGCAAGATTCGGAATGGGCGCAGGTAAAGCCATTGCAATCATGCTGCAGTCTTCAAGAGAAGCTGTGCAGACCGTGATAAACACAATCCTTCCATTCATGGCATTCGTTGCCATGCTGATCGGAGTGATCCAGGGAAGCGGAATCGGAAATGTATTTGCGAATCTGATGTCACCACTGGCAGGAAACATATGGGGGCTGATGCTCATCGGATTTATCTGTTCACTTCCATTTCTTTCACCTCTTCTGGGACCTGGAGCGGTTATTGCTCAGGTTATCGGAACACTGATCGGTGTTGAAATCGGAAAAGGAAACATTGAACCTTCACTGGCACTGCCTGCACTATTTGCAATCAATACGCAGAATGCTGCAGACTTCATTCCAGTTGGACTGGGTCTTGAAGAAGCAGAACCTGAAACTGTTGAAGTAGGTGTACCATCCGTTCTTTACTCAAGATTCCTGAATGGTGTACCTCGTGTATTTGTAGCTTGGCTGGCAAGCTTCGGACTCTATAAATAGAGTTAATAATGTAAACAAAGGAGAAAATGATGATTATATATTCTACAATAGTCAAAGAAATCGGTCCCAATGCCAAGGATTTTCTGGAAGAAGATATGATGGTGACGTTTAGTGAGGATGCTCCTCCGGAGCTCAGACCATATTGTTTTCTGATTGATCAGAACGCACTGACAGGTGAAGTTGAAGTGGGCGACAAAGTGTTTCTGGGAGAGGTCTCTTACGAGATCACTGCCATTGGAGAACAAGCCATAAAGAATCTCAAAGATCTTGGACATATGACTTTAAACTTTAAAGGCGAAGTGGATCCTACAATGGCTGGAACGCTCTATCTGGAGAAAAAAGAGCCTGTGGAGGTTCAAGTAGGTACTGAAATCATCATCAAGAAGAATTAAGAAGGAAGTGTATGAAGACATGTATTTAGATACTGCAGATCTTAATGAAATAAGAGAAGCTTTCAAGACTGGCGTCTTTCAGGGAGTCACAACAAATCCGACAATCCTTCTGAAGGAAAAGAAAGACAGGATGGAGCAGATCAAGGGGATCCTTGATCTGGGCATTCCAAAACTCTTTGTTCAGGTCATCGGAGATTCCGCTGACAAACTTGTTGAGGATTATAAGCGTGTGAAAAGCATCAATAGCGAGAACAGGATCGCCTATAAGGTGTCCATGGATATCCATGGACTGGAAGCGGTGAAAAGGATAAGAGAAGTGGATCCTGATGCCGAACTGCTGGGAACAGCAATCTACTCGGCGGATCAGGCAATCTTAGCCGCTCTTGCAGGATGTGACAGTGTGGCACCTTACGTGAACCGTATGGAGAACAATGGGGTCAATCCCTTTGAGGCCATCGAGAAGATGAGGATGTTCTTTGATGATCGCGGTCTGTCCTGCATCATTCTGGCTGCAAGCTTCAAGAATACGAACCAGATCGTAAGTGCTCTGACTGCCGGTGCACATACATGCACGATCCCATATGATCTCTTTCTACAGATGATCAACAAGGATGTTGCACTGAAGGCAATCAAGGTATTTAATGGTCATGGTGAGAAACTGGATAAGCTGAATAGCTGATTAGATCCACAGCTTGACAACCTGATCCAGGAATTAAATAAGTAAGCTGGATTCACGAACTGAATTCAGGAAAGAGCCGCTGCCATGTTGTGTC
>DATIRH010000474.1:0-2121 GCA_035469845.1 Proteiniclasticum sp.
GTCCAGTACATATTCTTCTTCAGTCAGATTGGTGCTGCCGCATTTTTTGCAGCTTTCTGGTGCCTCATTTGACACATTGACTTCACCGCAGTCATCACAGTACCAGACTGGTATTCTGTGAACCCACCAGAGCTGCCTTGAGATACACCAGTCCTGGATATTCTCCAGCCAGTGGAAGTAGGTCTTGTCGAACCGTTCAGGAACAAAGTTTGTCTTACCGCTTTTGACGGCTTCGATGGCAGGTCCTGCAAGTGGTTTCATTTCAACATACCACTGCTTCGAAATGATCGGTTCAATGACTGTTCCACATCGATCATGGGTATTCACATTATGTGTATGAGGTTCGGTCTTTTCGAGAAGACCAAGTGCTTCCATATCTTTAATTATGGCTTTTCTTGCTTCATAGCGATCCATTCCCTGGTATTTCCCACCGTTCTCATTGATGACACCCTTGTCATCAAGCACGCGGATGGCTTCCAGATGATGTCTTTCACCAATATGAAAATCGTTGGGGTCATGGGCTGGTGTGATTTTCACGCAACCTGTACCGAATTCACGGTCGACATAATCATCTGCCACAATGGGGATTTCACGGTTCATCAGTGGTAGTGTCAATGTCTTTCCTACCAGGTCTTTAAACCGCTCATCTTCAGGATGTACTGCAACGGCTGTATCTCCTAGCATTGTTTCTGGTCTGGTCGTCGCAATCACAAGATGACCAGTTCCGTCACTGAGGGGATACTTGAAATACCAGAAATTTCCGCTGTGTTCCACATATTCGATCTCTGCATCGGATAGAGCCGTTTCACACTTTGGGCACCAGTTGGTGATCCGGTTTCCTCTGTAGATCAGTCCGTCATTGTATAGTTTAACAAAGACTTCTCTTACTGCTTTATTGAGATTGTCATCCATGGTGAAGGCTTCCCTTGTGAAATCACAGGAGGAACCCAATTTCTTGATCTGATTTCTGATCTTTCCTCGATATTCCTCGGACCATTCATAGACCTTCTCAAGGAATGCTTCTCTACCCATTTCTTTCTTCACAAGGCCTTGTTTCAAGAGCTCGTTCTCGACTCTTACTTCTGTAGCTATGGACGCGTGGTCTGCTCCTGGAAGCCACAGTGCTTCATATCCCTGCATTCTTCTGAAACGGATCAGGATATCCTGAAGGGTCAGATCCAGAGCATGTCCCATATGCAGTTTTCCGGTTATATTTGGGGGTGGCATTACGATGGTGTAAGGCTTTTTGTCATGATTCACCTCGGGTGTAAAGTAGCCCTTTTTCAGCCAGTTTTCATAAATTCTTTTTTCAAAATCCTTTGGATTGTAGGTTGTTTCCAGATTCTTCTTTTCCATGATTTTCCTCCCTTTGCTTGCTGGTAATAACAGTATAATACTTTGAAGACGTTTATCAGCAGGTTTTTTTGTATAAAAAAAGAGCCTTCATCCTAAAAGGACGAAGACTCGCGGTACCACCTTTATTCCCACTGACATGGGCTCTCATACGTTAACGATTTGGATAAACCGTCCAAGCTTACTATTAGTTCAGCTCAGAAGCTCAAAAGCTACCTTCTCCATGTTTCTAGCGAAAAAACCTTACAGCCTAGGGTTTTCTTCTCTTTGCACTTCTTCATGGGTACTCCTCTTTTTCAGCGCCTTTCAAATATATTTCTATTATATCTGTCTCTTCATGATTGTCAAGGCCTTTTCCTTTGCACTGAGATCCTGATTCTTTTCAAGATTCTTGAATGCGATGGAAATCATCAGTTTAATACGATTCAGCTGGTTCACTTCACTGGCACCTGGATCATAGTCGATGGCTGTGATATTGACGTCTTTATTTTCTTCTCTTAGTTTTTTTATGACGCCTTTACCGGTTATATGGTTCGGAAGACAGGCGAAAGGCTGCATGCAGATGATGTTTTCAACACCCTCTTCTATGAGTTCCAGCATCTCTCCTGTGAGGAACCATCCTTCACCGGTCTGATTCCCGATCTGCACGACATCTTTTGTGATATCAGCTAAATGTTCTATTCTTGATGGTGGATGGAACCTGACAGATTTTTCAAGTTCCTCTCGCATTATTTTCCTGTAGGCTTCAATAATGCCGATGGCTGCTCT
>DATIRH010000475.1:0-2984 GCA_035469845.1 Proteiniclasticum sp.
TTATTTGATGGCGATACAGCATCCTTTGATTATTATTCAATTAATGACTTTCACGGTAATGTTGACAGTTCAGGTAGTAGTAAAAATCCTGGATTAGCTCGTATACAAACTTTCTTGAAATCTCAAAAAGAAATGAATCCATATTCTTACTTCCTGTCCGCTGGAGACCATTTCCAGGGAACAGCAATTTCAAACCTTACTCATGGGGAAGTAGTCAACGAGATCCTCAAGGAGATGAATTTACTGGCTTCCGCTGTGGGTAACCACGAATTCGACTGGGGAAGTGATCTGATTCCTACCTGGGCGAAGGATGGAGAATACAAGTTCCTTGCTTCCAATATCGAAGTTGAAGCGGATAAAAAACCTGCAGGATGGGATGAATATGTTGTTCCATACATGGTTCAGGAACATGTAATTAATGGTACAGCAGTGAAAATCGGATTTATCGGTATTGCAACACCGGAAACTAAATTCAAGACCTCAGCTGAGAATGTTGTCGGCTTCGACTTTACAGATCCTGTTGAAGCAACCAACAAATGGGTTAAGTATCTGAAAGAACAGGAACATGTGGATGCAGTCATCGCGCTGACACATCTGGGATCCTTCCAGAAAGACGGTGTGATGTCAGGAGAAATCGTTGAATATGCAAACAACGTTGAAGGCGTTGACGCTATATTTACGGGACATACACATCAGGTTGTTAATGGCAGAGTGAATGACATTGCCATCGTTCAGGGTGGATACAACGGTAGAAATCTATCTCAGATCACACTTGATTTTGAAATAAATGATACAGTTGTGAAGCTTCTAGGCGCTACTGGAAATGTAATCAACATGACAGACCTTATTCCTTCACTGGAAGAAGATGCTGCTGTGAAAGCCATCGTAGATAAGTATTACGAAGAGCTTGCACCGATTCTTGATGAAGTGATCGGAACATTAACGAACGATCTTCCTCATGATACTGATGTAATGCAGGTAACTCCAATGGGACAGTTTATCGCGAAGTCCCTGGCGGAAATCGGCGGAACACAGATTGCCATCATCAATGGTGGTGGAATCAGAAGAGGTTTTGACAAGGGCGATATCACAATGGGCCTCATGTATGAACTTCTTCCATTTGACAATACACTTGTTACACTAAAGGTGACTGGAGCAGAACTCAAGAAACTCATCGAACATGGACTGCATCCTGAAAACTTCAGACCTGGACAGTTCTATGGCATAGAAGTCTGGTATGATGACAAAGCTGAGGCTGGAAATAGAATTTCCACCATCAGACTGCTGGATGGCACTTTAGTGAAAGATGATCTGACCTATACTGTTTCCACATTGGACTTCTTATTGACGGGTGGAGACAATTATGACTACAGCAAGGCAACAGATGTTGTAGATACTTATATTCCAGTAAGAGACGTTATAGCTGATATGATCAGAGACAAGGAAGTCATTTCCCATGTATATGCTGAGCATCTGCATGTAGGCAAAGACATAAGACTTCCAGCAGCCGGATCCTTAGGCGACAGCATGTACTATGGATTGGGTATCATTTCCATTCTTGCAGCTGGAGTTGTCACGAGAAAAGGAAAGAAGAAATCGGCATAAAGATCTGTATGATCAGACGCATCTATGTAAATTCTAGGCGATGATTCATACGATCGAACATATACATTAAAAGGCACCTGAACCATCACTGGTTCAGGTGCCTTAACTTTTCAGGTCAATCCTAGTTTTCCATTGCTCTACCTTCATAAAGTCCACTTAGAAGCTCTTCAGTTTCGATCAGGAGCGGTTTAAGCTCCTTCAAGGATACTTTGCTCGCTAAAGTGAAACTCTCTTTTAACGTGTTTCTGGAGCCCATAAAGACCTTTCCGTTAAACCAGGTGCTTAAATGCTCTTCTTCATTCAGAGCCTTCAGGATGGAGATGGATCCAGAAGAAAGAGCTGGAGCGATATAGGGTTTAAAACCAGTTTCTCGCACTCTGAAGTTTTCTCTTTCTGTCAGGTGAGTGAGCTCTTCTGAAAGCTTTGGATCGTATTCCTTTATGGAATTTATGACGATGAGTCCTTTTCCGTGAGGACCGAAGGTTCGAAGGTCTTCAGAGAAAACATCCTTTTCCTTCGCAATGAATCTTGCTCTGGCTTCCATGACGCCCAGTCCGAATCCTCTGATTCTATGACTTGGAATCTTTCCTTCATCCATCAGATTCATGCATAGAAGATCCACAGGATCGGAAACGATGAAGTAATAACCCTTGAATCCGCTTTCCTCGGCTTTCCTGGCATAATCCAGAAGAATCTTTCTGTTCTTTTCAAACTGCACGAGTCTTACATCCGTAAGATTTGTACCTACTGGTGGAATAAAGACCGAAACAGTAAATACAAGTACATCCGTATCGAAGATCTCTTCAATACCGGCTTCTTTTACGGGTGGAAGATTTGTGCCGTCGCTCACTTCATTGATCTCAAGGTAATATCTTCGTCTCTTTTTCTCGTCCAGATCGAAGATCCTGATTTCTTTCAGGATATCTCTTCCTAAAAGCCTCAGTCCCATAAGAAGGGTACCACCCACATCACCCAGTCCCATTATAGAAAGGGTAAAAGGTTTCTTTTTCTTCATGACTTCTTCCATGAGGGAGGCATCCTGTTCCCGAATCATATGGACCTCAAAGTCCAGTCTGTTTTCACTCTCAAGAAGCAGAGATGCTCCATTTTCTTCCAGAAGCTCTTCAAGGCTTTTGGCCAGATAACGTGAAGGGAAAGCTTCTTCTTCTAGAATCATGAAGATGGGGTCTTTACTTTGTACCAGGCTCTCCATCAGGGACAAGAGGTCCTCTTTTTCATCACTGTTTTGAAGAAGAGCCTCTATTCTGGTTCGAAGTGTTTCATCCAGATCCTTCATGAAGTCTTTCACTTTCAAACTACCGTCTGATCTTCTGGATTCTATATAGGCAAGTATTTCATATTTTCTTAAAATGATCATG
>DATIRH010000476.1:0-3194 GCA_035469845.1 Proteiniclasticum sp.
AGGATTTAAGATCAAGTTCAGGCATCTTCTTTTCTTCCGCCATAGGAACCATCAGATTCTCATCTACCGGTTTCGTGATCTCTTCAGGCACTTCGTCTTGAACAGGTTCCACAGGTTCTTCTTCTATAGGTTCTTCCTCTAAAAGCGGTTCTTCAGGTTTAGGTTCTTCTTCCTCCAGAAGAGGTTCTTCAGATTCAGTTTCTTCTGGCACGATCTCTTCCTTGTTCTCTGGTGGTGGAGTCATTATTTCAGGGTCCGCGGTCTCTACGTTTTCTAACCCTTCTACAGGAACCTGTACTTCCTGAGTAGGTTCCTCACCTGTATCGACTTCCTCAGCTTTTATTCTCATACCACCAGGCAGCAAGAGGAGAGCCGCGAGAAGAATTCCCAGTAAGATTCTTGCTTGTCTTTTGCGTTTCATTTATTCTCACCCTCCATGTTTTTTCCGCATACTAATTCGAGTCACAATAATAACAGTAACTTCACGCTCAATCTTAACTTTTTCTCACCTAAAACAGCACAGTGCACCTATTTTCACTACATCTATATAACATCATTCTATTTTATTCGACAATTAATATCAACATTTCAACTTTCAAACTACTATTTAACAATACAATATTCGTAAATTGTGTGATAAGTCAAAATTATTTTTCCATTGTTATGAATTTTTTATAAAAACACTATGCATAATTTAATATAATATTATACTCTCACGAACATTCTTCCACCTTTTTGTCAATTAGGCTCAATCTTCAAGAATTTCCAATGGAAAGTCGTTTTATGACAATAACTTTTTCATACGTTAATTATTTATAAACAAGAATGATTTGAACCAATTGAATTAAAGAAAAATAAACAATCATCTTCTGCAGACCTTGAAAATCAATGGTTGCAGAAGATGATTGTTTTTCCCTGTTGTATGAGGAAAAGATTCCTTTTATAAATATGATAAATTTCGCATTATTTAATATAATTTATGATAATTTAATAACAAAGCTTTAGTACCTGAATTGGCTCCACATCAAAAGAACACCTGGAAATCGTTCAGTTAGAACGACTTTCCAGGTGTTTTCAGTGAAATTTTAAAGCGCCTTTGCTATGGCGATGTTGGCAATATTTGTGATGTTTGAACGGATATCCATTTCGAAGATCTCATGGGCATTTTCCACATAGGACTTGGAAATATTAAGCGTACCCGCTGTGATGAACTTCTTCTGTACAGGAGAAGCCTTCGTTACAAGATCACCCACTTCTTCAAGAGATTCCTTGTATTTCAGATCCGAAATTCTGCTTACAAGATCCACTTTGATGTCTCGGGTTTTTCCCTTGATCAGGTTCTTCTTCTCAGCAAGATCATAAGCTACTCGAAGCAGCATGTAGTTTCTTTCTGTGATGAACTTCTCATCCTGCTGCAGCGTATTCATGACAAAGCGCAGGGCTTTTGCTACATTGTTGAGGTAGATTGTCGTAGCCTCTGTTCCCACCAGGAACGCAAGAAGACATCTCAATGTCGTTTCCAGGATTTCCTCTTCTGTTTCTTCGCCCAGATCAAGGAAAGATCCGTCAGCCTGCTGATTCTTTGCAAGGACTCTTAAGAGATTGTCACGGTCATACTTGATGGCCATTTTCGCTTCCTTGTGCGTCAGTCCTGATGTCGCCATCTTCTCTCTGATGTTGACATCAAAGCTGTAGGCTGCTTCATCCAGGAAATATCCTCTTGCAAGATTCTTCATGGTGGACTCAGTCATGTCCATAGGCACGATCCTATTGAGGCCGATTCCTATAACTGGATCTTCCATGGTTTCCAGCATCATGAAGCTTGTTTCAGAAGAGATGATGGAATTTTCTTTGGACAGTTCGAGGATTTCTTCCTTGATCTGTTCCTTTTCCACACCTCTTGCAAACCGCTCTTTTTCAACCAGTGATTCAATTCTCTTTCGAGCCCATACTTTCTGAATCAGCTTGGAGTTTTCTTCAATTTCCAGCTTATCAAGGTCTATGTGCATGGTGTAGTCCACATCATCCACGACGCCTTTGATGTTGATGCTTCCACTGATGCTTCCATCCACAAGGGCAAATATCGTAAAGGGCTCACGGTCATAGAGATAGGTGATGGTTCCTGGATAGGTCTTCTCAATGATCATGTCGCCAAAATCAATCTCCGTCACATCCAGCTGTGGATTGTGAATTCTATTGAACTGTCTCAGGATGATGTCATCAATTCTTTCACCTTCATCAATAAATTCAGGTCTTCCATTACCGACTTCAGCCAATTTATTGATAAAGAAGCTGTTCACCTCGGTATCCATACCGATGGGGAAGATTCGATTGTTGCCGATATTGGTACGGACGTATTCCAGCACTTCATCCTCATCCATGACGTTATCATCTGTGAAGAGGAATATGGTGCATTCCGCATCTTCTTCATCAGCTTCTCTGATGGCATCTTTGACGGCTTCAAATGTGCAGTCTCCTTCTCTTGTTACAAGTGTTTCAATCCACTCAGTGGCTGCTGCAAGGTTTTCCTTGGTGAACTTCACCTTGCCGCTGCTGGAGAACTTATATACTTCTTCGTTATAGGCAATGAGATTGAAGGTGTCTCCTTCGTCCAGGCTTCTCAGTGCAATCAGCACAGCATTTTTCGCCTCTTCCAGTTTAAACCCTTCCATGGATACGGAAGTATCCAGTATAAAGGAATAATTGGTTGTATACTCCACAGGAATATCCGGAAGAACCGGTGCCAGCTTCAGCATAAGAATAGATTTTTCCATCTCATCTTCATAATAGCTGTAACCCATTCCTGAAGCCGTCTGAGGTTTCACTTCCTTCAATGTCAGAATGAAGTCATGGTCCAGTGTCTGAGCCTTTGCCACAGTGATCTTGGATAAGGTATCGTCTTCTCTTTCCACTTTGATCTTATGACTTGGCGATTTGAATTCCATTTTGGAGTAGGACTCCACAAGAAGCGACAGATAGAAATCCACTTCCTCTGATTCCTCTTCCTCGTCTCCCGTGTAGTAGATCGGATCCACAACAGATGGTATATACAAGGAAAGCGTGTCATCTTCATAGGTCAGCTGATCCATATAACTGATCCTTAAAGTCACCTTCTCATTGGGTAGAATATTTCCGATGGTCACCGTAAAATTCTCATCATCCTTCTGTTCCAGTGAGAGGGTATTGATTCCTTT
>DATIRH010000477.1:0-4536 GCA_035469845.1 Proteiniclasticum sp.
GGAGACATCTCACTGGAACGCAGTGATGGATCTTAATCTGAACAGTGCGTTCTATGTATCTCGTGCGGCGATTCCGCATCTGAAGAAAAACGGTGGAAGCATTGTAAACGTCACTTCCATTGCAGCACAAATGGGAGGTGGACCTGGAGCGGCAGCCTATGCGGTTACAAAAGCAGGACTTGTCACTTTCACAAGAGGCCTAGCCAAGGAGCTGATTCCTTTTGGTATTCGGGTGAATGCAGTTTCACCTGGAACCATAGACACAGATTTTCATAGCAGTACAAGCAGAGAGCTTATGGATTCCTGGGTGAAGGGAATTCCCGCAGGAAGACTGGGAAAACCGGAAGATATAGCCAATGCCATCTATTTTGCCGCTTCAGAAGAGGCAGCATTTCTCGTAGGAGAAGTCATTCAGGTCAATGGCGGACAGGATTTCAGATAAGAGGAAGTTTATAAGAAGATCAGAGCCATTGATACTCTGGTCTTTTTGTTTTGAAGGCTCTGTAATAATAATGCGGATTTCATTTGCAACTGAATGCTTATTAGCATATAATGAGTAGAAACATTGCGTCCGATTAGATTGGAGAAAGTTAAGGTAGTTCTCACGTAGGGTGAGTTATTTTTTTTGCCTCTGATTAGATTCCATTCTTATGTATAGAAATTCAAGTCAACAAGTAACAAGGAGAGAATATGAGTAAAAAATTTGCAAGTTTAAATATAGACAGTGAAATCTTAAAAGCCATTGAAAGTCTAGGCTTTAAAGAACTAACTGAAATACAGGAAAAAGTAGGTCCTCTAGCCATGGCAGGGGAGAATATACTAGGATCCTCTTCCACAGGAAGCGGGAAGACCATCGCATTTCTTATGCCGATCATGGAAAAGACTTCATGGGAAGAGCACAAAGCGAATACCCTGATCTTAGCACCATCTAGAGAACTGGCGCTGCAGATCAAGAATGAATATGATACCCTGGGAAGATACAAGAAGCTTTCCTGTGTGGCAGTATTTGGAAAGCAGCCTTTCCAGGAACAGATCAGTGCCATGAAAAACAGACATCAGGCTATCAGTGGAACGCCAGGAAGAGTTCTGGACCATATCAAAAGAGGAACTATTGATGTTTCTTCCATTGAAATTCTGATTATAGATGAAGTGGATGAACTTCTGGACCGCGGTTTCACAGATGAAGTCATGGATATCGTGAGACATCTACAAAATGTAAAACAGACCATGATGTTTTCCGCTACGATCACAGAAAGTGTCAAAGATCTGGCGCTGAAAATAACACCTGATTTTAAGATCATTGAAGCTGCCAAAGATGAAGAACTGAATATTGAAGAGATTCATTATGAACTGGATGTCAAGGATAAATGGAATGCTCTGCTTTCCGTTATTTACGGAAGAAAACCTCAGGGAATGCTCATCTTTGTCAATACCAAGGATGAATGTGACAGACTGCAGAAGAGACTTGAGGGTGCCAATATTGATGCCCTGAAAATTCATGGCGGAATGATGCAGGAAGATCGCCTGAAAGCCATGGAAAGATTCAAGAACAAAGAGATTCCCTACATGGTCGCGACGGATGTCGCTTCAAGGGGAATAGATGTATCGGATCTTGATATATCACTAAGCTATGATTTCCCGGTGGAAAAAGAGAGCTATGTCCATCGTAAAGGAAGAACAGGCAGAAACTTTAAAAAAGGATCCGCAATCTACTTCATCACAGAACACGATGCTAGAAAAGTGTATGAAGTGGAACAGTATATCGGCCATTCACTGAATGCCATGCTGCATATGGATTATGAGCCTTATAGAAACGGTAAGGATGGGTTCAGAGAGTTTCAGAAAAATCTGAGAAGAAACAGACCCGAGAAGAAAGTCACCCATACGGATATCACGAAGATCTATATCAACGGCGGAAAGAAAAAGAAAATCAGACCCCTTGATATTGTTGGAACGTTAAATGCCATTGAAGGAATAGAACCAGAAGATATAGGCATCATCAAGGTTCTGGAACAGGGATCCTATATTGATGTAATGAATGGAAAAGGTGATATTGCCGTTAAGGGCCTTTCACAGAGAAAGATCAAAGGGAAGACACTAAGAGTAGAAAAAGCGAAGAAATAGCAGTAAAAGATGTGTGGAAAATCCATGCATCTTTTTTGACTTTATCTGAAATAGCATAAATCGATGTGGATTTTGTAAAGGTGATGAATTGAAAAGAGTAAAGAACCAGTTATTAAACTTAGCCATAGGTGAATTTGCCGCGCTTTGTACTTTTATTGTTGTATATAAATCATTAAGATTGGGCATGGGTAGCCTGGTAGGGTTTTCGTATCTGATTTTCATATTATTTCAAGGAAGCATATATTGGTTGTACAGATATAGATTACTCATCAAAACAGAATGCTTTGGTCAGAAAGCAATAAAAATTTTCAGATTTTTGAAGTATCTCAATTTGGTTGTGTCTGTGATAATCGGCATAATCATACCGATTATAAGTAGCAGCAATAAGGATTTAATTATTTCAGCAGGAGTATTTTTGTTCGGAATAATAGAATATATCAACTACTATTGGTATAGATTAAGTTATGGGAAATCTGGATTCAATATCAAAATACTATTAAATACAAAACTGAAGAAATCCAGCTTGAACAAGATGATCAATAAATAGGGAAAGGATAAGTTCTTTCTTAGCTAAAACGAAAAGGGATTCGATGGAATTCCTTTTTTTATTACATCTGAATTCAATAAAATACACAAATCGAGTCATTTCTCTCCGGATTCCATGTCATTTTGAAAAGAATGGAATAGATTAACACAAAGTTTGCTTATGGTTATTATTGAACAAGGCTGATTATGGTATAATTAATCTAAGAATTATTAGAAAATTAAAACACTTGGGGTGAAAATTATGGAAGACAGTGTAATGGAAAATAGAGAACTATTAGAAGAGAAGAAGAAAATTGAAATTGCTTCATTAAGACGCCTTCTCAAGAACCATGGTGAATTTTTTAATTTTGTGAATCTTCATGATGGATGGTACAGATGGGTAACAGGAAAATATTCTGTCACCAGCATAGATAGTATGGGTGAAACGTTAATAACATACTTGTGCCAGTTCTGTAATGAATATAATTTATTGAGCTACGGATATATGAGTGCAGATCGAGTTCTTGCACTGAATTATAAAGGGGTTCATGTGCTTTTTCGAAAACTTGATGGGAAAGACGATTTTTCGGCTGTATCTCTGATCGATGAGAAGCATAATTTTAAAGTGATCAACTGGGACAAACTATACAGTTACATGGAGAAAGAGTTGAAACTTCTATTAGCTGAAGAAATAGAACTACCTGTAAGTGAATCCATAGAGAGCAAATCATATATCAGAGAATAAATTCAAAGAATTAAAAAGCCTGGAAAAGCTTATCAGATGAAGCTTTTCCTGGCTTTTATTTTATTCTCATTGAAGTTCTATTTTTGGGGGAGGATTTCATCAATGCCGATGAATCTTTTCTCATACATATGGTACAGTCCCTTATCTGTAATTTTCAGTTCTGGAATGACAGGAAGGGTCAGAAAGGAAAGGGTAAGGAAAGGATTGAAATCAATCTCATGAAAAATGGACCTTGATGCTTCATGAAGTTTCCTTAAATCTTCACTGATTTTCTCAAGAGATGCACTGGACATGAGTCCGGCAATATCAAGACGCAGTTCAGCCTTTACTTCTCCACGATCTGTGATGACGATTCCGCCGCCGATTTCTTCTATTCTCTTCACGGCAAGGAGAAGGTCAGCATCATTCATACCCAATGCGACCAGATTATGGGAATCGTGGGCGATGGTCGTAGCGACAGCGCCACTGATCATGTTGAAGCCCTTTGCAATTCCTTTTCCGAAACCACCGTTATTGCCATGTCTTTCTATTACAAAAAGCTTAGCAAGATTGGCGGAGGCCTCCGCTTTAAATACCTCATTTTTTTCATAGTCCATTGTGAGATGATTTGTAATGAGACTATTTGGTATGACTTCGACCAGATTAAGACTGCCGGTGGATGAAATGATCCTAAGCTGATCTTCACTCATTTGAGGAAGACTGATTGTATTTTTCAGGACAGGCAGTGTATTTTCATTATAGTCGTAGACAAGGTTTTCCTGATTCCATACCAGAATACCATTCTTATATACAGACCGGATCGCAAAATCTTCCAGATTATCCAGGATGACAAGATCTGCTTCATAACCAGGAGCGACAGCTCCTTTTCTTGTCAGTCCGTAGCATTCAGAAGGGTTTAGCGTAGCCATTCTTATTGCATCTATAGGGTCAATATGATTTTTCACAGCTCTTCTTATCATGTCATCGATGCTGCCCTGATTGTAAAGATCGTCAATATAGATATCATCTGTGCAGAAGGTGAATCTTCGATAATTGTTTTTATTTACAAGAGGGATGATGGCATCAAAGTTTTTCGCTACAGAACCTTCTCGGATATGGACATAGAAACCTTTCTTCAGCCTATCCTTTGCCTCCTCCAGCGT
>DATIRH010000478.1:0-2960 GCA_035469845.1 Proteiniclasticum sp.
CTTACTCGGTGTGATTGTTGTTATTGCATGTTTATAAACCAGCATCTGTTTGTCTTCAGTTTCAAGTACGATCACATAATTATCAAACCCTTTTACGATCCCCTTCAACTGAAAGCCATTCACCAGATGTATCGTAACAGAAATTTTGGTTTTTCTAGCCCCATTCAAGAATACATCCTGAAAATTATTGATTACTTTATTCATATTCACTCCCCCATACTTATTCTCTGTTAGGTGTACTTATATATCCTTATGCCTTATTATAATACATTATTACGATACATTCTAATTATTTACATGTTTTTCAAGAATTTCTAGAATTTCATCATCTGAAAGCTGATCTTTATTCAGTTCCATTGCGCTATCATGATTTCTGAACCATGTGAGTTGTCTTTTCGCATAATTTCTCGATCTCATTTTAACCAGATCTATTGCTTCCTCCAATGAGATTTCGTCCTCCAGATAACTGAAAAACTCTTTATATCCGATACCCTTCATCGAAACAAAGTCCTTTGTAAGCCCTTGACTCTTCACAGTTCTGATTTCTTCCAGCAGTCCCATACTCAGCATTTTTTCAACACGCTGATCGATCCCCGCATAAAGGCTCTCTCTGTTCTTGTTTAAATAATAATACTGAACATCATATTTAGGGTTCAGTTTATTGGTGTCTTTAAAGCTTGAGAAAGGTTTTCCAGTGACCTTATATACTTCCAGTGCACGAATGACTCTCTTCAGGTTGTTGGGATGAATCCGCTCCGCTGAGACAGGGTCTACTTTTTGAAGAATCTCATGAACAAATTCTTTCCCCTTTTCTTCTGCCATGGCTGAAATTTCCTGACGATAAGCCGCATCATTTCCGCCTTCGGTAAATGAAAGATCTTTAATCACAGCATCTATATACAGTCCGGTCCCGCCCACCATGATGGGAATTTTCCCTCTGGAAAGTATCTCATCAATCGCTTTTTCGGCCAACACCTTGTAATCCGAAACTGTAAATGGATCAAAAGGTGTAACGATATCCAGCATATGATGTTTTACTCTTCTTCTTTCTTCTTCATCCGCCTTTGCAGACCCAATATCCATCCCTTTATAAATCTGCATGGAGTCGCAGGAGACAATTTCTCCATGGACTCTTTCAGCCAGTTTCAGTGATATTTCTGTTTTTCCTACACCCGTAGGTCCTGCTATGATGATTAAAGTATTCATACAATTCTCCTGAACATCTTCTGCATATCTTTCTCAGTGAGTTTGACCAGCGTAGGCCTTCCGTGAGGGCACGTGAAGGGCTCCTTGATGAACCTCAGCTCTTCAATGAGGAATCGCATCTCTTCCATTGTCAATGGCTCATAGGCCTTAATTGAGGCCTTACAGGCTGCCGTTGCAATTCTCAGATACTTGACGTCCTCTTTGTTCCCTTTACCGAGATTTCTGATATTATCCAGTATTTCATGAAGATAGGATGACGCCTGGACTTTGCCCAGAAATAAAGGAACTTCTCGGATTGAAATACTGCGGTCACCAAAATCTTCAATGATAAACCCTGCCTCTTTCAGCACTTCCTTATTATCGAGATAAAGCTGGTGGTCTTCCATATCTAAATCTACGATTTCCGGAATAAGAAGCCCTTGCGAAGCAACAGACCCTTCTCTGATGCCCAGCATGTACTTTTCAAAATTTATTTTTTCATGGGCTGCATGCTGATCAAAGATATATAGTTCGTCATGAATCTCCGTCAAAATATAGGTATTTCTGAACTGTCCAATAATTTCAGGCATAGGAAACTTTGCGGTTCTTTCCACTTCATCAGAACCAGCAGGCCATTCTTCCCTTCTCATCAATCCATGATCTTCTCTTAGCTTCTGATCAGAATTTCCATAGGAGCTGTAATCTGCCTGATCTGGGCTCTTCTCCACATCCGCTTTTTCCTCAGTCACCACTGCACCGATCTGCTTCATTGTGTCTACAGGAATATCTATATAGACTGATGTATTCGCAGCTGAATGACTCAGCTGAACGAAGGATTCCACTTCCTCTTCTTTTTCGATGGCAAAGGTATCTTTCAGCCCATCTCTCATGGCACCGTGAATTGTTCCAAAAACACTCTTGAATATATGACTCTCATCTTCAAATTTGATTTCCGCCTTCTGCGGATGGATATTCACATCGATGATTTCAGGAAACACCTCTATGTTGATCACGAAAAACGGGAACCTGCTTACTGTGGCAAAGGACTTGAAAGCCTTCTCAGCTGCTGTTGTGATCACCTTTGACTGAACCAGTCTCTTGTTTACGAAGATGGTCTCATGAGAACGAGATCCTCTTGAAATTTCTTCATTGCCGATATATCCGAATATACTGAACGAATCATAATGATTTTCAAAATAGAACAGATTTTCATATACCTTTTTATTGTAGACCTGTCTGATGACATCTTTCTGATTTCCTGTTCCATATGTTCTCAGAATCTCTTTTCCATCCACCACAAGCTTGAATGAGATTTTAGGATGTGCCATGGAAATCTTTGACAGGATTTCCGAAATGATGGCCCCTTCTCTGGCTGTGGATTTTAAAAACTTCTTTCTTGCCGGAACATTATAAAACAGATCTCTTATTTCCATTAACGTTCCCTGATCCATAGAGGAGAACTTTTCATACATGATTTCTCCACCTTCAACAAGAATCTCACGTCCATCATTGTCCTTTGTTTTAGATCTTGTAAGAACCTTTGATACAGAAGAGATACTAGACAGTGCTTCCCCACGAAATCCCATGGTACTGATTGAGAACAGGTCTTCTGCTGATTTTATTTTACTTGTGGCATGAGGAAGAAAGGCATTTCGCAGGTCTTCTTCCAGAATGCCTTCTCCATTATCTACAATTTTAATTAGTTTTTCTCCACCTTCTAAAATTTCAATGTAGATCTCAGTGGCATTTGCATCTATAGAATTTTCCACCAGTTC
>DATIRH010000479.1:0-2270 GCA_035469845.1 Proteiniclasticum sp.
ATGATGATTGGAAAGGCAGAAGAGGCCAAGGAGCTCAGACGTGAAAATCCATATGTTCCTGAGTTCAGGTTCATGGAAGCGGAAGCTCTTCTTGGACGTGGAAAACTTTATGAAGCACTCCTCATCGTGAATGATGGCATTGAGCGTTCAGACCGGAACTGGGATGAACTCATCAGATGGCTAAACATGGAAGCTGGTATTCACAAGTCACTTCAAAACCAGGAAAAATATCTCGAAGTGTCAAAAAGGCTGATCATCCTTGGCGAATATAAAGCCTATCTGGACCTGAAAAGAAGCATCAGTCCAAAGGACTGGCACGGTATCTACGAAAAGCTTGTTGAAGATGAAGAAGTGAAAAAGAACATGAAGGGGGTTTATAAAAGAATCATCCTTCAGGAAAAGGACAAGAGAAGACTTCTTGGCTACATAGAAGAAAATCCGGAACTCATTTCAGAACACTATGATTTTCTCAATCCTGAATACAACCAGGAAGCCTCCAAGCTTCTTGCTGTATATATAGAAGAAACAGCGCATCAGATCACTGGCAGAAAGAACTATGAACATCTCACCCAGATGATCGAAAAGCTCTACATCTACGGCCAGACCAATCTGGCCAACGATACAATCATGAACCTTGTCATGCGAAACAAGAACAAAACTTCCCTTCACACCGTTCTATTCCAGTTGAAAGATGCCTACAGCCAAAGTGGTCCCTATATACCCGAATAGAATCAGAAGCAGAGCATACAGAAGTGCTCTGCTTTTTTTGACGTTTACACTTCAAAAACTCTTGTAAACAGAGTGTTTTTGGCGTAATCTGAAATCAATATAGCTTACTGATATACTTATATGTAAAGATTTCAATTAAGGAGTAAATGTTTTATGAATACAATCGAAATCAAAAATCTATCCAAATTTTACGGGAAAAACAGAGGTGTCCTGGACATCGACCTTGAGGTCAGAGAAGGAGAGATTTTCGGATTCATCGGCCCCAACGGTGCTGGAAAATCCACCACCATAAGAACCATGCTGAATCTCATTGCCCCGACAAAAGGCGACATCAGAATTTTTGGAATGGATAGCGTGAAAGAAGCGGATAAAATCGCCCAGTATATAGGTTATCTCCCTTCCGAAGTATTCTATTATGACGATATGAAAGTAAAGGATCTTCTGAACTATTCCGCCTCTTTCTACAAGAAGGACTGTTCAGCAAAAATCCGAGAACTTTCCGATCTTCTTGAACTGGATCTGAATCGTAAAATTGAAGATCTTTCCTACGGAAACAGAAAAAAAGTAGGCATCGTCCAGGGACTGCTTCATGACCCGAAGCTTATTATCCTCGATGAACCTACCAGCGGGCTGGATCCTTTGATGCAGCAGAAATTCTTTCAGCTTCTTTTGGATGAGAACGCAAAAGGGAAAACCATATTCTTTTCCTCCCATATCCTGAGTGAAGTACAGAAGCTCTGTCATCGGGTTGCCATTATCAAAGAGGGTGAAATCATCAAGCTTCAGGATATGGCTACTCTTAAAAAAGAAACCTACAAGAGATTCACCATAGAAACAGATCATGATCTGAAAAATGCACTGGATAAGATTGAAGGGATATCTGATCTTACTATCTCAGAAAATCTTCACCGGTTCATCTACAAAGGAAATCTCAATTCAATTACAGGACTCTTATCCGGGATAAAGATCCACGATATCCTCATCGAAGAACCCACTCTGGAAGAAATCTTCCTTCATTATTATGAGAAGGAGGAGTAAAAATGAATGTATTTCTTCACGAGCTCCGGATCCACAAAAAAAACCTTCTGATCTGGAATCTGTCACTTTTTACAAGCATTGTACTGATGCTTCTTATGTATCCTGCTATGAAGTCCGAAGGAGACGCTTACTTTAAGATACTGGCCTCACTACCTGAGGAACTGCTTAGCGCCTTTTCCATCAATTTCGAAACCTTTTTAAGCTTCAACGGTTTTTTCGGCTATATCTACACCTACATTCTTCTCGCTCTTTGCGTCCTTGCCATGAATCTTGGCCTGTCCGCCTTGGGGAAAGAGATTTCAGGAAAAACAGCGGATTTCATCATGACGAAACCTTTGACAAGAAAAAGCCTTCTGACAGAAAAGATTTTCGCCGGACTCACTATGCTCACACTGACAAACCTTTTTCTGGGAGCCAGTACATGGATCATGAATATCCTTGTTGACAAGGAAGACAGCAATCTGACTGCACTTTTTCTTATTCTTCTTTCCGGGTTCATCCTG
>DATIRH010000480.1:0-2579 GCA_035469845.1 Proteiniclasticum sp.
CTGAATAGGGACTGGAGCATCATTTTGGTGACTCTGGTCTTTTTTTTTGCTTCTATTTCCCTGTGGTGGATAGTTGTATCTTGTTTAAGTACAAGAACATTAAAAATCGACCAACATGAAATGTTAAATTTTTAGTAATGAATCAGTTTCTCAAACGAAGCTATAGAATACGTTAAAACCGTTTACATACCAGGGCTTTTTCTTTATTAAAATCAATATTTTTGAGTAATATTGAAGAAATCATATATAAAACTGGAAAGGAAAGATTCGTGTTTTAATATGTTATAATTTTGCCGAGAAGTAGTAAAACATGTTAATTCTGTACTTTAGATGTACTTCTTCGTCCATAGGTCTAGGTTAATTCATCAAAGAGATTTATGATGAATCATAGACTGAATTGAATAGTTTTTAGAAATAGCTTATTAATGAAAAATATGAAAATATCTAAGGAGGAAGTTTAATGTCAACTATGGATTTACTGGGACTGAGAAAAGAACAGTTGAAGGAAGGGTATTCGGTATGCAGGCTCATCAACGAAGCGGTAGTGAGAGGTGAAGGCAAGCTTACAAAAGAAGGGGCTCTCCTTATAGAGACAGGCCAGTATACTGGGCGTTCACCTAAAGACCGTTATATTGTAAAAGATGAAGTGACTGAAAAAACAGTGGCTTACGGCAAAACCAATTTGCCCATGGACGAAGAGGTCTATACGAATCTTCTTCATAAGACGAAAGAATACATGAAAGAGAAGGAACTTTACCTGATAAAAGCCATTGCAGGGGCTTCTGACAAGTATTCTTTGAAAATCAATGTTTTGTGTGAGGATGCGGCTCAAGCTGCTTTTTCCAGCCAGATCTTTATCAAAGACAATGAACGGGAAGGTCTGGACGCTGATTTCACCATAGTTTCACTTCCTTATCTGAAGGCTGAGGGTAAGGCAGACGGTATCCATTCCGAAGCATTTATCATCATCAGCTTCAAAGACCGGTTGGTCCTTATCGGCGGAACAAAATATGCCGGTGAGATCAAGAAATCCGTATTCTCCGTCATGAATTATCTCCTGCCTGAACAAGGGGTGCTTCCAATGCACTGTTCGGCTAATATGGGTGATGATGGGAAAACAGCACTTTTCTTCGGTCTCTCAGGCACTGGAAAGACCACCCTATCTGCTGATCCCAAGAGACTTCTTATCGGAGATGATGAGCATGGCTGGTCAGAGGAAGGCATCTTCAATTTTGAAGGTGGATGCTATGCTAAATGCATCAATCTGGACGCCAAGAAAGAAAAGGAAATCTATGATGCCATCCGATTCGGATCCGTACTAGAAAATGTTCTTGTGAATGAAAAGGGCGAAGCGGACTACTGCAGCAGTATCCTGACAGAAAATACAAGATGCACCTATCCTCTAGAGTACATCGAACATAGAGTGGATGAGAAGAAGGGTGGACACCCTTCAACGATTCTCTTTCTTACTGCAGATGCCTTTGGCGTCATTCCTCCTGTTTCGAAACTTACAAGAGAAGGAGCCATGTATCACTTCATGTCTGGGTATACTTCAAAGCTTGCAGGAACAGAAAGAGGTATTGTGAATCCGGAGACCACCTTCAGTGCGCTTTTTGGAGAACCGTTCATGCCAAGAGAAATCGAAGAGTATGCACAGCTGCTCGGAAAGATGATTGATGATCACAAAACAGAGGTTTATCTGATCAATACCGGATGGAGTGGTGGAGTATACGGAGTAGGTGAGAGAACACCTCTTAAATATACTAGACTCATGGTAGATGCAGCATTAAATGGAAGCTTCAACGAAGTGGAGTTTGTCCATGATGAAATCTTTAATCTGGACATTCCTATGAAGGTACCTGGAGTACCTGATGAGATTCTGATTCCTAAGAATTTTTGGAAAGACGGTAAGGAATATCAGGAAGTTGCCTTAGAGCTCTCCAGAGAATTCAAGGAAAACTTCCACCGCTTCAAGAATGTTTCAGAAAGTATTGTTCAGGCAGGGCCTTGCTGAATAAAAAAATAAAATAGACTATATAACAATAAGGAGTCAGAGTTGCCAGTAAAGATTCAGATTGAATCAGGTGACTCTGACTCTTTTTGCCTCATTTAGATTACATAAAAATAATTATGCAAACTATTATTGCCATAAATAGATGTTTTATTAAAGTTTTAAGACTAAATTCAAGTATTCTCTACTGAATTTGTGTAGAATGAATAAGGAATGATTAAGTGAGAAATACGGAGGTATTTATTTTTGGATATTTATTTTATATTTAAAGCAGTAGTAGTAGCCATAGTGGAAGGTCTGACAGAGTTTGTTCCTGTGTCTTCTACAGGACATATGATTCTGGCTGGGGATCTTATAGGATTTCCTGAGAATGAATTTACGAGAATGTTCAATGTGGTGATTCAGCTGGGTGCAATCCTGGCCATCGTAGTCTTATACTGGGACAAGCTCTATACCATGGCAAAGTCTTTTTTCAAAGGCGAAAAGAAAGGGCTGAATTTCGGTATTGCACTGATTATCGGTGTGCTGCCTGCAGCAGTTCTGGGTTTTCTTTTTGAAGACTTCATTG
>DATIRH010000481.1:0-1751 GCA_035469845.1 Proteiniclasticum sp.
TAATATCATATCCGCTATCATGGGTGTGGCAGGTATCGAAACAGATGCCGATTTTATCTTTATGGTCAACCATTTCAATGATCTGTGCCAGCTCTTCAAAGGTGCGTCCGATTTCCGTTCCTTTTCCAGCCATTGTCTCAAGGCAGATAGTAGGGCTGGTGTTACCGTCTAATACCATGTTCAAGCCTTCTGCGATTCGCTTCATACCATATTCAGCATCCTTGTCTGTAAAGGCTCCTGGATGGAGTACAAGGTAATCAGAGCCCATAGCAGTAGTCCGATCAAGCTCAATCTTCAAAAAGTCTGTAGCTAAATTAAAAATTGCCGGTTTATAGGAAGCCAGATTAATAATATAGGGAGCATGGACAACAAATTCTGAAAGAGCATTTTCTAACATGAATTCATGACCTTCAGTGATTTTCATTGTTTCTATTGGAGAGCGCCTAGTGTTCTGAGGTGCTCCTGTATAAATCATAAATGTGCTGCTTCCATAAGAATGGGATTCTTTTGCAGCGCCGAGTAATCCATCTTTGATGGAAACATGTGAACCGATTTTCATAGTCAGATTCCTCCTGTAATTAGTGTGCTCTTACTAGTATACACTGAGACAGAGATTTTTAGTAATCAGGGTTACGAACTTAGGCAGGGATTCTCTTTGACAAAAGACGAATGCCATATTGTATCGGAAGAATAATTCATTAGACTTCTTTTCTGATTTTCATAAGCATAGCCTCAGCGGGATCAACCAGTGGTAGAGGGCTTACATCACTTAAGGCTTTATGAAAATATGAAAAATGAGTACAACCTAGAATCACAGCTTCACATCCTGCATTCTTATAGAAATGGAGGAGGTCCACAAGCTTAAACTTCCTGATGATTTCTTCAGGATGGAGCCCTTCTTCGACAGCTTCCACCAGCTTCAGCATTCCTGTGCCGATGACGTGAACGTCCTCATTATTCTTCTGGATGGAGCGCTCTATGCCATGGGTACTCTGATTGTTGGCGGCTAGAACGCCCAGGCAGGTATGCCTGTTACCCATTTCCACGTAGATCATAAGTGGAGTGATGATGTTAAGGGAAAGCTCATCAGCCAGTGAAGCAAGATCCACTGCAGCAGCGATGGAATTGCAGTAGACAAAAACCGTAGTAATGCCATCGGCCAGAACTTCCATAAGTATTTCTTTTACCAGTTGATATAGTTTTAGAGGGTAGACCACCTGAAGCAGACTCTGTTCCTTAGGAGTATCCGATACGTGGTATCCTTTGGATGACAGTCCGTATTTTTGTAAGTATGTAACCCCCATGGCTGTATCAGTAGGGGTTCCAGCCAGTACTGCAATCATAATCTGCACCTGCTTTCATTTTAAAATAATACTTCTATTTTACACTAAAAAGATACAAAAGCTACTGAAAAAACGCTATATAGTGCATCTTAGCCACAACACGGTTAAGGAACAATGAGAAAGAATGATTACCAGTAAAAGTTATTCTTAGGCTGATACATAAACAATCTTGCCATTAGGCTATAGAAGACTGAAAATGTTTTGGAATCGTTCAGGCTTTACATAGCGCTTTATTTCTGTCAATAGTTTTCTGTTTTGTAAATGCAAGATAAATCAGACAATGAATTCAGTTGGGTTTTCATCCAATACAAACTGATGAATGAATATCATGATGAAACAAGTCACGAATATATCTTGTTCGATGAAAGATTATGAATATCTAACACTTTTTAAGTTATGTATATTCTC
>DATIRH010000482.1:0-3229 GCA_035469845.1 Proteiniclasticum sp.
AGAAAATATCGACCAGGCTATGACTGGTGCTGAAATCGATGAGCTCTCAGATGAGGATTTTGCAGCACAGATCAATAATTACAGAGTTTTCGCCAGAGTATCACCTGATCATAAAGTGAAGATCGTCAAAGCGTTTAAAAAACATGGAAATATTGTTTCCATGACCGGTGATGGCGTGAATGATGCCCCATCACTGAAACATGCAGACATCGGTGTAGCCATGGGAATCACCGGAACTGATGTATCCAAGGGTGCAGCGGACATGATTCTGACAGATGACAACTTTACAACCATCGTTGCCGCAATCGAAGAAGGTAGAAATATATACAATAACATCAAGAAGGCTGTAATATTCCTGCTATCGTGTAACCTGGGTGAAATCATCGCAATCTTCGTATCGGTGCTGTTCTCCTTTGCGATTCCACTGCTTCCAACCCAGATCCTTTGGGTGAACCTGGTCACAGATACACTGCCAGCGATTTCACTTGGCGTTGACCCTGGAGATCCAGATGTGATGAACAAAGAACCAAGAGATCCGAAGGAAAGCTTTTTTGCCCGCGGTGCAGGTACTAGAGCGATTGTCGGAGGAGTTCTCATCGGTTCTTTGACACTGCTTGCCTTTGCCATCGGCCTTAGAGAAAGAGGGTCTTCCCTCTTCGAATCTGCCGATGCACCAGAAGATGTACTGATTTATGCCAGAACAATGGCTTTTGTTGTACTGGCCACTTCACAGCTCTTCTATTCACTGACCATGAGAAGCGAGGCAAAATCCATATTTCAGGTTGGATTCTTTAAAAACAAGTATCTGATCTTGTCGATCGTTGCTGGAACAGGACTTCAATTCGCTTTGATATCCATCCCATTCCTGGCAAAAGCGTTCAAAGTAATCGCACTGCCGCTGAATGACTGGCTCATCGTAATCGGACTGTCTCTTCTCCCTCTCTTTGCCAATGAAATCATCAAGATTTTCATGAGAGCATACAGAAAGAAGAACAATCTGCCACTATAATAGGAGTTAAACCCCCTGAAGTTATGAACTTCAGGGGGTTTATTTTGAAGATGTTTGAAAAGGGCTACATTTCTTCAATCGACTATGATATCATAATTATTACGGAAATCATGTAATTTAATATAGAAATTATTTTCACTTATTAAAGGAGCAATTATGGAACAGATTAAAAGGTTGATCGGGCTCAGAAAAGAAGCTGTGCTTCTTGATTCATGGCTGTATATATTAAAGGCGATGCTCGCCATAGGAACGGGTTATTTTTTTGGCATGATGTTTGATGTCACAAGACTGGATATGATCTCAGTTCTTCTCGGTGTCATGTACAATCTTGAAGTCACAAACATCTCCGCTGTCAAGGGAGGAGTCAATCAGCTTCTCGCTTCCTTCCTGGGTGCAGTCACTACGGGGATCCTTGTTTATATTCTAGGCGTGAATGTGATTACCATTATGCTGGGTATGGGACTGACACTCTATATGGCACTCAAAATCGATTATAGAGCAGTATCACCAGTTGCCATCTTCACCAGCATCTACATGACACAGTTTATCCAAAGCGATGCCTTGGGCAATCCAAGTATTCTTCTGACCATAAGATTACGTATGCTTGCTTTGGGACTGGGTGTTCTTATCGCATTTGTGTTCAACTTCATTTTTTCATTCTATTATTATCGAAAAATAACAAGAAAAAGGCTTGAATTTGTTAAGCTCAAACTGGACAACGTCTTTACACTTACCAGCGATTATCTGCTGGATGGTGAAAAAACCGAAGGAATGAGTTATAACATGCCTTTTACACACGTTTTCGCAGATATAGAAATTGTCACAAGTAATATAGAAGCCTTGAAGAAGGAACCCCTCATTCCACTGAATGTTCTACAGAAGAAAAATCTGAAAACCGCAGATGAAGTAATCAGAAGATTGAAGGTCATGACCCACTTGGCCTATGACAGCTGCTACACGAAAGATACTTATAGAGTTCTTTTTCATGAGCATGATCTGATTACATTCAGAAAATTCATCGACAAATTTGAAAGCCTGGATTTCCTGATGGAGAATCAGAATCAGATCGAGTTCATGATTCATCAGCCACCTTCTCCAGATGAAGAGAATGTGGGAACACAAAGGATCTATGAAAATCTTGATCTCATGTACACTGAATATAATACGATTCTTGAATTATATAGAAAAATGTAACAAAAAAAGATCGAACCGGATTTTCGGTTCGATCTTTTTTGTTTCTATAAGGATTTTTCAAGAAGCCTTACCAGCTCCTCCATGTAATTTTTCTCAAGTTCTGTGAATCTTGCAAGCGAAGGACTGTCAATGTCCAGTACACCGAAGATATCACCATCTTTAAAGATCGGCACGACCAGCTCTGAACGGGATGCTGAATCACACGCGATATGATTATCAAGGGCGAGTACATCATCCACCAGCTGGGACTTCCCTTCCTTTACACAAGTACCACAAACGCCAGCACCGATCTCAATACGATTACAGGCTGGTTTTCCCTGGAAGGGACCTAAGATAAGCTCCCCTTCCTTCATCAGATAAAAACCTGCCCAGTTGATGTCGTCCATGTACATATTGATCACCGCACTGATATTGGCTAAGTTTGCCAGGGTGTCTGTTTCATTGTTCAGTTGCGCTTTCACAAATAAGAGTGCGCTTTTAAGCTTTTTCTCTCTACTCATTCCTGTGGGGTTTGCTGCTTCGATCAAAGTTGTTCCTCCTCATGGTATAGGTCTTATTTCAGATAAGTCCCCTTTTCATCTTGTCTCACAAGTCCTTTTTTCATCAGATTTCCGAGTGATACTTTAAAGTAGTTTTTACTGCTGTTAAACTGTTTTTTCAGTTCTTCCGGTGTGGATTTATCATTATAAGGCATGAATCCGTCATGTTCCTTCAGATAATCAAGTATTTTATCAGATAACTCTTCTTTGGCTTCAATCATTTTCTTTCTTGGTGTAAAGCTGATTCTTCCATCATCCAGAATTCTTTTGACGGTACCAGTGACACGGTCTCCAGGATTGATGTCCGTGAAGTATTCATTTTTCAGAACAATCGCCATATATTTTTCTTCAAGGGCGACTTCCAGAGTACCATTGGTCTGCTTATCATAGACAATCCCTGTGACGGTTTCGCCTATGGCGTACTGATCCTCTTTAGCTATATCCAGGTATCTGCCCACTTCAGTGGAAGCGGCAAGACGACCGGTTT
>DATIRH010000483.1:0-2451 GCA_035469845.1 Proteiniclasticum sp.
ATGACTTCTATAAGCTGGCTAGTGGGAGAGAATCCGATTAAGGGAATCCTCATCACCATGTTTGGTATCCTGATTGCGAGTATAGGTATGGATACGCTCTCAGGTGCTCCAAGATATGATTTTAATAGTATGTACCTTCTAGGTGGAATCCCTTTTACACCATTTGTTATCGGAACCGTGGGGTTTTCCCAGGTCATTAATCTGATCAATGAAAGACATAAGATGCCTGATGCGAATCTGGACACCAAGCTTTCCATAAAGGGAAGCATGCTCACAAAACACGATTTTAAAAGACTTCTGCCACCGGCACTCCGTTCTGGATTCTTAGGAACATTTATCGGCGTACTACCAGGAGCGGGAGCAACCACCGGATCCTTCATGGGATATGCCATGCAGAAGAAGTTCAAGAGTGAAGAACCTCTTGGAACCGGAGCCATAGAAGGGATTGCAGCCTGTGAAGCAGCAAATAATGCTGCAGCTGCAGGAGCCTTTGCACCACTTCTTGCCCTGGGTATACCAGGGTCAGGTACAGGAGCGGTTCTCCTAGGAGGACTCATGATGTGGGGACTCAGTCCTGGACCGCTTCTATTCCAGAATGAACCGGATTTTGCGTGGGGACTGATTGCATCACTCTTCTTGGCTAATATTCTCACCCTGAGTATAGCAATCCTTATTATCCCGTTCCTTACGAAGATCATCGCAGTACCGACAAAATACATGATTCCAATCATCACAGTGGGTTGTGTTGTTGGGTCATACAGCACGACTTATTCCATGTATGGAGTATTCGTCATGCTGGTTTCAGGAATATTCAGCTACTTCCTTCAGAAGAACAGCTTTCCAGTAGCGCCTATGCTTCTGTCCTTTGTTCTTGCACCATTGCTTGAATCAAACATGAGAAAAGCGTTCATTATCTCAGGAGGAAGCCTCAATATCTTCTTTACAAGACCTATCACTCTCTTCCTGATGATCATATTCCTTTCACTGATCATCATACCAATCGTCAGAAGTATCTTCAAAAAATCAGGGAAAGATGAAACTAAGGACGATCCGAAAGACAAGCAGGATATAATTTAAAATTATATATATTAAAATTTAGGGGGAAAAAAATGAAAAAGAAATTAATCGCATTACTAACTGGGGCACTAGCATTATCTGTTGTACTTACTGGGTGTGGGGCTAAAGAAGATTCAACAGTTTATGAGCCTGCATCAAATGTGACATGGATCGTAACAAGTAGTCCAGGTGGCGGTAGTGACATCTTCACAAGGATGATCAGCGACATCATGACCAAGGAAGACATCGTAGATTCCACATTCGTTGTAACAAATAAAACAGATGGTGGCGGAGAAATCGGACGTAATGATGTAGCGAATCTGAAAGGTGATAAAGCCAATAATACTCTACTCACCTTTAACAGCGGTGACCTTATGCCTATGGTTCAGAACACCAAAAACCGTGCTGAAAACTTCAAGATCATAGGAATCATGGCAGTAGACAAACAGCTTATATTCAAGGGTGAAAGTACAAAGTACGAAACTTTTGCTGATGCCATTGAAGCAGCAAAAAATGGTGAAAGCGTAGTTATTGGTGGCTCCAAAGGAGATGATATCGCAACATATGAAGCGATGATTGAAGAAGTGGGCGTATCAAAGGACAACATGAAGTTCATCACTCATGATTCAACTGGTGATGCAATCACAGCAGCTCTTGGCGGACATGTTGAATTCGTGCTATCTAAGCCTGCAGCAGCTACACAGTATGTAGAAGCAGGGTCTCTGATACCAGTACTGGCTCTTTCGAATGAAAGATACACAGGAAACGTTGAGTCAGCACCTACACTAAGTGAAATCGGTGATTATGAAAATGTTGAAATCCCAGTTTGGCGTGGTGTAGCAGCTCCTATAGAAATGAGTGATGTTGCCGTTGCTTACTGGACTGAAGCACTTGAAAAGGTATCCGGAACAGATCTTTGGGCAAACGACTATATCGAGAAGAATAAACTTGTACCAGATTTCAAGAACAGCGCAGATGCTACAACTTATGTTCAGCAGTATCAGAAAGACTACATGGATGCAAACGGCATAAAGTAGAATTCAGAAAGTCAGGACAAAGATAGGTGATTTATTTTGCCTATCTTCAGTCTGAAACTGCGGATGACAAAAGATAGGAGGAAGATTATGAGTAATAAACCAATTATAGGACTGATATTAGGAGATGCAGCGGGGGTCGGACCAGAAATCATAGCAAAACTTGCTGCTAATGATTTTTATAGTGAATACTGTAGACCAGTTGTGCTCGGAGATGCAAGGATGTTACAAAGAGGTGCTGATGCATATAATGTAGAAGTAGAAATGGAGATCATTGACCGTCTGGAAGATGCCACTTGGGGAAAAGGTATTCCTGTCTTAGATCAGAAGAACCAGGACCCTGACATCATCAAATATGGAG
>DATIRH010000484.1:0-2766 GCA_035469845.1 Proteiniclasticum sp.
GAAGGAAGGCTCAAGATCGCCCTTGAATTCAACAGACTGGTTCGTGAAAAGAAAGTTGGACCGATCATGCTTGGACGTGATCATCATGATGTATCCGGTACTGACTCTCCTTTCAGAGAGACCGCAAACATCAAAGATGGCTCCAACATCATGGCGGATATGTCGGTTCAGTGCTTTGTCGGGAATGCAGCACGAGGAATGACCATGGTAGCCCTTCACAATGGTGGAGGAGTAGGCATAGGGAAATCCATCAATGGAGGCTTCGGAATGGTTCTGGACGGCAGTGAGCGCGTAGATACCATACTGAAGATGGCCATGCCTTGGGATGTCATGGGTGGCGTAGCCAGAAGATCCTGGGCAAGGAATGAACATGCCATAGAAACCAGCGTTAAATTCAACGAAGAAGGAAAGGGTCAGATCACGATCCCTAGAATACCAGAAGAAAGTCTCATCGATAAAGTTTTGGAGGAAAAGTAAATGGAAAGAATTGTAGAATGTGTACCAAATTTCAGTGAAGGCAGAAACAAAGAAGTCATAGAGAAAATAGTGGATTCGTTCAGAGGGAAAGATGGCGTGAAGCTTCTTGACTATTCCAGTGACAAGGACCACAACAGAACCGTTGTAACCCTGGTAGGAGAGCCCGAAGAAGTGAAAAAGGCGGTCATCGCGGCAGTTATGACTGCAAAGGAACTTATTGATTTAAGAAAGCACGAAGGAGAACATCCTAGGATGGGTGCCTGTGATGTGATTCCTTTCATTCCGATCAAGAATTATTCTATAGAAGATGCGGTGGCCCTTTCAAAGGAAGTGGCAGAAGAAATAGGGAAGCTCGACATTCCAGTCTTTCTCTATGAAAGAAGCGCATCAGCCCCCCACAGAGAGAATCTGGCAAGAATCAGAAAAGGCCAGTTTGAAGGCATGAGGGAAAAGATGAAGGAAGAATTGTGGCAGAGCGACTTCGGTCCTGTGATGCCTCATGAATCCTTCGGTGTGGTGGCTGTTGGAGCGAGAATGCCTCTGGTGGCATTTAATGTGAACCTGAATACATCAGATGTTTCCATTGCCGATGCCATTGCAAAGAAAGTAAGGCATATCGGTGGAGGATTAAGATATGTGAAGGGGATGGGCGTTTTCCTGAAAGATCGGAACATTGCTCAGGTATCCATGAACCTCACGGACTATACGAAAACATCCATCTACCGTGCCCTGGAAATGGTAAGATTTGAAGCAAAACGTTATGGGGTTTCCGTAATCGGTACAGAAGTCATCGGACTGGTTCCACAGCAGGCACTGATAGATTCTGCGGAATACTATATGGGCATCGAGAATTTCTCAATGGATCAGATTCTTGAAAACAAGCTGGCTGAGTAAGGAGGGGTTATGAAGGATTTACTGATAAAGAATCTTGCGAGTCTTGCAACCAATAGAGGCCGAGGTCCTGCAGGTGGAAAATCCATGGGAGAGATTCTGGAAATTGATCATCCCTGGGTCCTTGTAAGAGATGGAAAAATCTATAAGATCGGTGGAGAAGAGCTGGAAAAGGAAGCTGTGGATGCGGACATCATCGACGGAGAAGGAAAGACCCTTCTTCCAGGTTTTGTAGACCCGCACACGCACCTTGTCTTCGGCGGAACCCGAGAGGAAGAATTCAGCATGAGGCTACGTGGTGAAAGTTATATGGCCATCATGGAAAAAGGCGGCGGAATCAAATATACGGTGAAGAAAACCCGCGAAATAGGTTTTGAGGAGCTTTTTGAAAACGGAAAGAAGACCCTGAAGTCCATGGCTGAAATGGGCATTACCACTGTGGAAGCAAAAAGCGGATATGGACTGGATAAAGAGACGGAACTGAAACAGCTGAGAGTAGCAAAAGCGCTCCAGGAAGAAGGTCCTATAGAAGTGGTATCCACCTTTATGGGTGCCCATGATATTCCACTGGAATATAAGGGAAGAGACAGAGAATTTCTTGATTACATGGTTAAAGATGTCCTTCCTGTGGTGAAGAAAGAAAAGCTTGCGGAGTTCGGAGATATCTTTACGGAGAAGAACGTTTTTACGGTGGAAGACTCTCGAGAATACCTTATTGAAATGAGAGAATCGGGTCTGAAACTGAAGATGCATGCTGATGAGATCAATGATCTGGGCGGAGCAGCCTTAGCTGCTGAGCTTAAGCTTACCAGTGCAGACCACCTTCTTAAGGCAAATGATGAAGGTCTGAGAAGGATGAAGGAAAATGGAGTGATTCCAGTACTGCTCCCGCTGACCGCATTTTCTCTGAAAGAGAAATACGCAAGAGCCAGAGAGATGATTGATATGGGACTGCCTGTGGCCATGGGAACAGATTATAACCCGGGCAGCTGCTACTCTTTCTCCGTTCCGCTGATGATTTCTCTTGGTGCGCTTTATATGGGCATGAGCCCTGAGGAAGCCTTGACAGCAGTGACGCTGAATAGTGCAGCAGCCCTTGACAGAGCAGATCGTATCGGTAGTATTGAAGTAGGGAAAGATGCAGATCTTATTCTCATCGATGCACCTTCCTACAGGTTCCTGACTTATCATTTCGGGATGAATCTGGTGACAACAACCATAAAACAAGGTAAGATTATATATAACAAGAGATAAATTAGAGGTGAAGGTCATGACTGAATATGATTTAATTGTAATAGGTGGTGGTGCCAGCGGTATTTCTGCAGCACTGAAAGCAAAAGAAGAAGGTATTGAGAATATCCTTATTCTGGATCGGGATGAAGATCTTGGAGGCGTTCT
>DATIRH010000485.1:0-4004 GCA_035469845.1 Proteiniclasticum sp.
CATCGAGGGCCATGATGAAGTCTTCTTCGTGGCTCAGATGATACTGTGCATTCGCTTCTGACTGCGTAAAGGAAATCTCCTGTCCGCTTCGGATGTCTGTGGTTTCAAGAACACCGATGATGCTCATGCCTTCCGCTGATCTTTTTGTCAGGGAGGAGACGTCATACTCCACCGTATCCTGAAAGAACTCTTCTTCCTGCCAGTATCCGAGGAAGGAATGACCTTTGATCAGTATGATGAGAGGATGTAGAGAAATCGCTTCCAGGCAGGAGGAAAATAGAAGTGTAAGGTCAAGGCATGTGCCCAGTTTTTTCTCCAGCACTTCACTGGAAAGCCTTATTCTCTGTCCCCTCGCAACAAAGGATGCAGGGGGTCCGATGTAGGTGATTTTCTGGTTCATAAGCGCTGTGTATATGGCAAGGACCTGCTCTCTGACACGATTAAGATCCCCGCTCTGATAACCTTCAAAGGAGGGGTCCTTTCCTGATTCTTTCAGAATATGGGAAGCTTCCACCAGAATATTGTCGATGGAAGGATGGTTCGGTGTAACGAAAGCACTCAGCACTTCCGGCATGGTGTCCATTCCCTGCCATTCCTTATAGGCCAGAACGTGCACTTCTCTACCTACCACCTCCGTGTCAATCTGGTCCGCTAGAATGGTGATTTTCATCTGAGTGGTGAGGGCTTCGGTGAGATGGAAAAGATATTCAGGATTCAGTTCCAGAGCGATAACGCCCAGGTCCACTTCTAGACCTGGTGAGAGGATATCGATGGTTCGATGAAAATCCTTGGCGAGACTTTCCTGAAACGTCACACTGATTCTTATATTCCTGATTTCTTTTTCTGTCAGATTCTTCAAAGTTATTTTTCTGATAAAGGGTATTCCATTTAACACCATGGCGTAATTCAAGGTGCTGGAGTAGTCCATTTCAATGCCGAAAGGCTTATCAAGTTCCATATATTCCTCCTAAGGATCCTTCTATACTCATTCTAGTACATTATCCGAATATTTTGTAGATATTTCCACTTTGAAAACATTTTGGCATCTATTTGTAATTACTTCATATTATAAAGCATATACAATGGTCTTAGGAAAGCAAGTGAAAAAGAGGAATTTAACCTTACAGCTTCATCAGGATTCAATAAGGGGGAAATCATATGAAAACCAGAAAGAAAATATTTATCGGGATAGGCTCCATACTTCTGCTGACTTTTATAGGTGTTTTTGTCTTCACGCTTCTAGGAGGAAACCTTCAGAAAAGAGAAACCGATGATTCTGTAGGTTTTGCACCAGGCATGCCAACAGCAGAAGAACCAGCAGAAGCACCGACAGAAGGAGAATCAATTGGTAAGGATTTTGATGAATCAGGCCGAGATGGTTCCATCGGTGACAAAATCATAGGAACCTACTCTATGAATTTCGAGACCTTGGAATTCAGTGAGACCGTAACGGACCTGGAAGAGCTTGTCACAAAGTATGAGGGATACATCCAGAACTCCGAAATCTACAATCAGTCTTCCAGTGAAGGCCGAATCTATAAGTTTGCAAGACATACCCTTCGGATTCCGAAGGATAAGGTCATCGCATTCAATACAGAACTGAAGCTTCTTGCTCACATGGTTTCGGAAAACTCCAGTGTTCAGAATGTGACGAGATATTACAGAGATACGGAAACAAGACTTGAGACCCTGGAAGCCCAGCGCAAAAGACTGAACGAACTGTATGAGCAGGCTGAAAGAATTGAAGATATCATCAACATCGAGTCCAAACTCAACGACATCATCTACCAGATCGAATACATCAAAGGAGAACTTCAGTATCTGGACGAGGAAATTGACTACAGCACCGTCACAACCTATGTGCAGGAAGTATCCAAGCTCACTACTGGAGAAAGCATTCAGGCTCCGTTCAGCGAAAGAATACGAAACGCTCTCAGTGATTCCGTATACTTTTTCCAGGAAGCCATGATCAGCTTCTTCATCGTACTGATCTACCTGGTACCGTTCCTGATCATAGCAGGCGTTCTAGCCTACATCGGAAATAAGATCATAAAAAGAAGACAACCGAAAGTAACGAAAGAATCTTCCGGAAACTCCCATAATGAAGAATCAGAAAGTAAAAAGCAGTAAAAAGCTTCATCTGGAGAGGAGTATGAAAGGTTTCATCAAAAGGATAATACCCGTTTTTTTCAAAAGGAAAGCACTTTTCGCTTTCCTTTTTCCTTTTGTGTATGGATAACCGGATAAAGATGGACTAAAATGAGAAGTGAAGTAAACACATCAGTGGTTTTAATAACGCACTGAAATGGATATAGGTGGTACAAACAAATGAAATTAAACGGTGATCGAATCAAAGAATTGACTCTTGAGCTTGTCGGCATCAAAAGTGTTGTGGGAACGAGAGATGAGAATCTTGTCAGTGAAAGAATAGAAGAGATTCTCCATACGCTTCCCTATTTCAAAGAAAACCCGGAGCATCTTTTCTATGTGGAAAACACCAATGATCCTCTCGGTAGAAAATCTCTTATGGTGATGGTCAAGGGACAAAAGGAGAAGAACAACAAGACGGTAGTACTTATCGGTCATATTGACACGGTAGGTATTTCAGACTATGGCGATCTTGAAGAACTGGCAACAGATCCTCTTGCACTGACAGAGAAATTCGGAGAGATAGAACTGCCCCAGCGAGTAAGTGATGATCTTCAGTCCGGAAACTACCTCTTTGGCCGAGGCGTTCTGGATATGAAATCAGGAGTTTCTGTTCTTATGAATCTTCTGGAAGAAGCAGCCAAGGATCCCATGAATTTTTCAGGTAATCTTGTGGCAGCTTTTGTTTCAGATGAAGAAGGAAATTCCAAGGGAATGCTTTCCTGCGTGCCGGAACTGGTGAAGCTGAAGAAGAAATATGAGCTGGACTATCAGATTGCTCTGGATACCGACTATACGTCCACCAGAACCCTTATGGATCCCCACCGGTATCTTTATGCCGGAACCGTCGGAAAGCTCATGCCGAGCTTCTATATCGTCGGTAAGGAAACCCATGTGGGAGATCCTTTTGGAGGACTTGATTCCAATGAGCTTGCAGCGGAGCTTGTGAGAAAAATCAATCTGAATGTGGATCTTTCCGATGATGTCATGGGTGAAGTCACGGTGCCTCCGGTGACGTTACGATTAAGAGACCTGAAACCGGAATACTCTGTACAGACCAACCGGGACAGTTACGTCTACTTTAATTTTGCCACCCATGAAAGCACACCTTCCATGGTCCTTGATAAACTCATGCATGTGGCAAACAATGCTTTTCTTGATGTGATCAAAAAGCTGAACAAGGAATATCTTGCCTTCACAACCAGAATGGATCTTCCGCACAAAGAGCTTCCATGGGTCAGCAAGGTCTACACTTACGATGAAGTCTACGAAAAAGTGGCTAAGAAAATTCCTCGTGTCAGAGAGATTCTGGACAGCTATGCAAAGGAGCTTCTTCAAAACGGAGTCACGGATGAAAGAGAAATCTCTCTCCACATGGTTAAAAAACTCAAGAATCTATGGGGAAGAAAAGATCCCATGATTATCCTCTATTTTTCACCTCCCTATTATCCCCATGTGGCGGTAAATGGAAAGAACGAAGTGGAAAAAACCCTCATAAATACCCTGAAAGATCTGTCAGATGAAACACTGGATAAACCGATCCGGTTCAGAAAGTTCTATCCCTACATCTCAGATCTCAGTTATTTCTCCCTGCCGGACGAAGAGTCGGTAACTAGCCTCAAAAAGAACATGCCTGGTTTTGGCATTTCTTACACACTTCCCCTTGAGGATATCAAGGAAATGAGTCTTCCAGTCACGAACATCGGTCCCTACGGATTTGATGCCCATCAGTACACAGAGCGCATAGAAGTGGACTATTCCTTCTACACGTTACCTAATCTTGTACTGAAGACCGTGTTGAAGATGCTGGAAAAATAAAAAATATCAGTTCTCAATCTTAAAATTTCAAAGAAGCG
>DATIRH010000486.1:0-21732 GCA_035469845.1 Proteiniclasticum sp.
TTCGTAAGATAATCCTCTTCTGAAGGGGTCGTCTCCAGAAAAATATAGATCATCATGAGCCCAATGACGATAGATGTCCAGGAGAAGTGCAGCTTGGACTCAAAAAGCTGAACGACCATCCCGATGATCGGTGCAAGAAAACAGAGCATGAAGATCATGGATTCCTGCAGCGTCGTCTTATTTCTATTTTTCACGATGAAGTAGAACATATAGATGTAGAATCCTGCCAGCATCAGATAGTGCAGATTTTTATAGTCTCCGCTTCTGAAATTGTTTGTCACGGGATTCACTACAAAGTAAATCGGATTGAAGATATTGATCACCAGCAGGAAAAAGGTTATTAGAGACACCTGCTGATAGTAGAATTTCTGATGTACCCTTCTAGGATTCTTGTATGTCCGATAATCCATATACGACAGCAGTAGACCGCCGATGACCGGACCAATAAGAAAGAGGATGAAGTTGGTACTGTATTCAAGCAGATAAGCTCCTCTGAAGAGCATTCCGTCAAAGATCCATGTGAGAGGCTCCATGATAATAGAAACCGCTGTAGCGACGATTATGACGCGCAGTAATCTATTGCTGAAGGTCCTTATTGTTGAGAGCCTGACAAAAAGATACAAACTGAAAAGAATGAATAGAGCAAAAATATTAATCTGAAACTGAACCAAATAATCCATGATACACTCCTGTTGTCAAAAAAGAATCATAATGCAGATTCCATATCAGCTGCTGATTGTTTACTGCATCATCAACACATTCCAACGCACTATATATTTGTATAGTTAGAGTATCAAAGTATTTCATTTTAATCAACATTTATTATCTCGATTCATGTAAATTCTTGTATTCCTGAAGATTTTTCGGACAGATTCTGCACTGCAGCACTGAAACCTACCGCATTTTCTGACAGAAATCATAATCATCATCACCGATTTCTCCTCTCAGCACTATTTTCTCTACAGATCTTTCTCATCATAATAGACCTTTTCAAGATACAGTCCCCAGGCTGGAAGAACAATGGACTTTCCGCGCTTACCTGATTCCAGTATGGCTTCTATTTCTTCAGCAGTGATTCTACCGGTTCCCGCATCCAGTAGTGCCCCTGCAATGATTCTTGCCATGTTATAAAGAAATCCCGATGCTGTGATGAAGAGCACAAGAAATTCTCCGTCTTCCTCAACCCGGATTTCTCTCATTTCCTTTACGGGATTGGGATCAGTGCTTCCGACGGATTTAAACCCGCTGAAATCATGAGTGCCTACAAAGGCCTCTGCAGCTTCTCTCATTTTCAGAAGATCCAGCTCCTGACGTACAAGAAAGGCATAATTTCTAAAGAGAGCAGAAGGCTGGCTTCTTCTTAAAAAACGATAGGAATACGTCTTGCCTTTTGAAAGAAACCTGGCATCAAACTCATCCTTTACCAATAGAGACTTCTGGGCTTTCAGATCTTCTGGAAGAAACTGGTTCAGTGCCACTGCAATTTTCTCCGGTGGAATCGTACTTTCCGTCGTAAAAGAGACGGGATATCTTCTGGCGTGTACGCCTGCATCGGTCCTTGAAGAGCCCGATACACTGATTTTTTCTTTCAGGAGTGTGCTTAATGCTTTCTCCAGCTCTCCCTGTACAGTTCTTGTTTCCTTTTGTCTCTGATAGCCATGGAAATCTGTTCCATCATATTCCACATAGAGTAAAATTTTCATAAGTTCCTCCTTGTATGCTAAAGACCATTTCCCTCAAGAAATGGTCTTCTTCTAATTAGATCAAATTTGTGTAGCGTAGACTGAACGTCAGGATCACAAGCAGGAAGAATATCCCGAAGGCCGCAAAATCTCTCGGGTTGTATTTCAGCTGCTTCATCCTGGTTCTTCCTTCTCCGCCTCTATAGCTTCTGGCTTCCATGGCCATGGCCAGTTCCTCCGCTCTTCTGAAAGAAGAGATGAAAAGAGGGACCAGGAGCGGTATTAGACTTTTCGCCTTCTTTATGATATTGGTTGATTCAAAGTCAGCTCCTCTGGCCATCTGCGCCTTCATGATCTTATCCGTCTCATCCATCAGCGTCGGAATAAATCGAAGCGCGATACTCATCATCATGGCCAGCTCATGAGCCGGCACACCGATCTTCTTGAACGGTTTAAGCAGACTCTCGATACCGTCTGTAAGCTCGATGGGGGACGTCGTCAGTGTGAGAATCGATGTTCCCATGATCAGAAAGACCAGTCTGAAAGTCATGAACAGAGCCTGATAGACTCCTTCTCTGTAAATCCTGAAGATCCAGAAATCCAGGATCAGCGTATCCGGAGTTCCCCTCGTCACGAACATGTTAAGAAATGCCGTGAAGATGATCAGTACGAATACAGGTTTTACACCCTTATACAGATACTTGGGTGACAGGTTTGCCACACGAACCATCAGCGCGATAAATCCTGCAATAAGCAGATAAGCCGAAAAGTTCTGCACTAAAAACAGGTTCACGATAAAGAGCACGGAAATCAGAATCTTCGTTCTGGGATCCAGTTTATGAATAAAAGACTCTCCAGGAATGTATTGTCCTATGGTGATATTCTTAATCATGTTTCTGACCTCCCTTGGCAAGATATTTCCTGATTTCATCCTTGGCTTCAGCCACGGTGAAGATATCTTCTCTTACAGGAATGCCTTTTTCTTTTAAGGCTCTCATGAGATAGGTGATCTGTGGTGCACCTAGTCCCACTTCTTCCAGCATATCGATCTTTGTAAAGACCTCTCTGGGTGTTCCTTTCATCATGATCTTCGCATCACTCATGACGATGACCTCTTCTGCCACATCGGCCACATCTTCCATGGAGTGGGTCACCAGGATTACTGTATGCTTATATTCTTCATGCAGTCTTTTGATCTGCTGAAGAATATCGTCTCTTCCCCTGGGGTCAAGACCTGCTATGGGCTCATCCAGAATCAGCACTTTAGGCTCCATGGCCACAACGCCTGCAATGGCGACTCTTCTTTTCTGACCGCCCGATATCTCAAAGGGGGACAGATCTTTAAACTTCTCAAAATCAAGTCCTACCATTTCCATGGCTCTCTTGACACGCTTTGACACCTCTTCTTCACTGAGTCCGAGATTTTTCGGACCGAATGCGATATCCTTGGCGATGGTTTCTTCAAAAAGCTGATATTCCGGGTACTGGAAAACAAGTCCCACTCTCTTTCTTACTTCGCTCATGACGGTCTTCTTGTCGGTGATGTCTATACCGTCGATGATGATTTTTCCTGAGGTAGGTTTCAGTAGTCCGTTCAGATGCTGAATCAGCGTCGATTTACCTGAACCGGTGTGTCCGATCAGAGCATAGAATTTTCCTTCTTCCAGCTCCAGATTGACATTGTCCAGGGCGATGGTTTCAAAAGGTGTTTTCGGCATATAAACATGGGTCAGATTCTCTATTATAATTGACATATTGCCTCCACCATCTCTTCTATATTCAGTATTCCTTCTTTCAGCGGAACACCCTCTTTTATAAGCTCATGGGCAAGTTCCGTTACCTGTGGAACATCAAGTCCTATGGATTTGAGAAGTTCCACATTCCTGAATACATTACGTGGAGTATCATCGATGATGATTTTCCCTTCTTCCATAACCACGATTCTGTCCCCTTGCACTGCTTCTTCCATGAAGTGGGTGATATGAACTATGGTGATATTATATTCTTCGTTCAGCTGCCTGATGGTCTTCATGACTTCTTCTCTTCCTGAAGGATCAAGCATGGCTGTGGGTTCATCCAGGATAATGATCTTTGGACGCATGGCAATGATTCCGGCAATAGCCACTCTCTGCTTCTGACCACCGGAAAGAAGATGAGGTGCATGCTTTCGATACTCGTACATATTCACTTCTTTCAAGGACTGGTCTACTCTTCTTCTGATTTCAGAAGATTCCACGCCCAGATTTTCAGGACCGAACGCCACGTCTTCTTCAACCACTGTAGCCACCATCTGATTGTCAGGGTTCTGGAACACCATCCCCGCTCTCTTTCTCACTTCCCAGGTATTCTCCGGGTCGGTTGCATCAATGGAATCTATATAGATCTTCCCTCCCGTAGGCAAGAGAAGTGCGTTCATGTGTTTCGCAAAGGTGGATTTACCTGAACCGTTATGCCCAAGCACCACCACAAATTCGCCTTCCTTTACGGTGATATTGATCCCTCGAAGAGAATATTCTATCTCTACCACAGGACCATCATCATAATAATGGGTAAGCTCCACAGCTCTGATCATTTCGTTGTCTATCAATTTGTTGTTACTTTCCATCTTGATCCTCCTAAGATAAGCACTAAAGACAGATCACCTGCTGACTTTACTACTTATCACTTTATATTATCATGTTTAATTAAAAAAGGGGACTAAGTTTCCTTAATCCCCTTACTTCATTCAAAGGGAAGATACACTTCCTCTTTAATATTAAACCAGTTCTAATATTGCCTTTTCGGCACCGTCGCCTCTTCTTGGACCTGCTTTGTAGATTCTGGTGTAACCACCGTTTCTCTCAGCATACTTTGGCGCGATATTGTCAAACAGGTTCTTTACAACTTCTTCTTCATGAACATAGCTAAGTACCTGTCTTCTCGCATGAAGGTCACCTCTCTTAGCAAGAGTGATCATCTTTTCAGCGATATTCTTTGTTTCCTTAGCTCTGTAGAATGTAGTTTCAATTCTACCGTGCTTTAAGAAGCTTGTAACAAGACTTCTAAGCATAGCCAATCTCTGGTCGGTTGGACGACCTAATTTTCTTAATGTAGCCATTTAACTTACCTCCTTTACTCGTCAGTGGACTTTAAGGATAAATCCAAGTCCTTTAACTTTCTCTCGACTTCTTCGAGAGATTTCTTTCCTAGATTCCTTACCTTCATCATATCATCCATGGTCTTTTCTGTAAGCTCATGTACGGTATTGATACCTGCTCTCTTTAAACAGTTGTAGGATCTGACGGATAGATCAAGTTCCTCGATAGTCATCTCCAGAACTTTCTCTTTCTTGTCATCTTCCTTCTCAACCATGACTTCAACATCGTTGGCATGATTGGTCAGTGTCATGAAAAGCTTAAAGTGCTCAATAAGTACTTTTGCAGCAAGACTTATGGCTTCTTCTGTCAAAATGGTACCATTGGTCCATATTTCAAGAGTCAGCTTATCGTAGTCTGTGACCTGTCCGACTCTTGTATTATCCACTGTAAAATTAACTCTCTTTACAGGGGTATATATTGAATCCATTGGAATAGTAGATATAGCAAGCCCTTCAGCCTTGTTTCTCATCTGAGAAACATATCCTCTACCTCTATCCACGTTGATTTCAACATACAGCTTTGCATCCTCTTCCAGAGTAGCGATGTATAGATCTTTATTGACGATTTCTACATCTCCATCTGTCTTGATATCACCGGCGTAAACTACACCAGGTCCCTTAGCATCTATATAGATCTTTCTTGGGCCTTCTCCATTCATTTTTATGAACAGTCCCTTGAGGTTCAGAATAAGTTCTGTGACATCTTCTCTTACCCCAGTGACTGATGAAAACTCATGAAGGATTCCGTCAATTTTGACGGATGTAGGTGCAACACCTGGCAGTGAGGATAAAAGCATTCTTCTCAATGCATTACCTAGAGTAATTCCATAGCCTCTTTCTAACGGTTCTACTACGAACTTACCATAGGTCCCATCTTCGCTTGTTTCTACACACTGAATTTTTGGCTTTTCTATTTCAAACATTTATATGACCCTCCTAAAGAATATTGGCAACTTTTCGAGGGTTACTGATTCTAGCTCCCGGATCTTCCGCCCAGGTAACCAGGTACTTTAAATTATACTCTTCTTCTCTTTGGAGGTCTGCATCCATTATGTGGAATTGGTGTGACATCCTTGATAAGTGTAATTTCAAGTCCTGCAGCCTGCAGTGATCTGATAGCTGCTTCTCTACCTGAACCAGGTCCCTTAACAAAAACTTCAACACTCTTTAAACCGTGCTCCATTGCCGCCTTAGCTGCAGTTTCTGCTGCCATCTGGGAAGCATATGGTGTACTCTTTCTTGAACCTCTGAATCCTAATGATCCTGAGCTTGACCAGGAAAGCGCGTTACCTGCTGCATCTGTAATTGTAATAATGGAGTTATTGAAAGTTGATTGGATATGAGCTTGTCCATGTTCAATGTTCTTCTTATCTCTTCTTCTTCTAACTACTCTTTTAGTATTCTTAGCTGCTGCCATTGTCTTTCCCTCCTTTACTTCTTCTTGTTAGCGATGGTCTTTCTAGGACCCTTTCTTGTTCTTGCATTTGTCTTCGTCTTCTGACCTCTTACTGGAAGGCCCTTTCTGTGTCTGATTCCTCTATAACATCCGATTTCTACAAGTCTCTTGATGTTCAGCGCTACTTCTCTTCTTAGGTCACCTTCGACCTTGACACTCTTGACGATATATTCTCTGATAGCATTTACGTCTTCTTCTGAAAGATCCTTAACTCTGGTATCTCCATTGACACCTGTTTCCTTGAGGATGTTTCTTGCAGTAGATAAACCGATGCCGAAAATGTATGTAAGACCTACTTCCACTCTCTTTGACTTTGGAAGGTCAACACCTGATATTCTTGCCATTAAACTTTACACCTCCTGGTATATTTGAAAATTCAATACTTCTTTTAATCAACCCTGCTTTTGCTTGTGCTTAGGGTTTTCACAAATGACCATAACCCTACCTTTTCTCTTTATGACTTTGCACTTTTCGCAAATGGGTTTTACTGATGGTCTAACTTTCATCTCGCGAACCCTCCTTATTTACTTTGCTCTCCAGGTTATACGTCCTTTTGTAAGATCGTATGGACTAAGCTCTAGTGTCACTCTATCCCCTGGAAGAATTCTGATAAAGTTCATTCTTAACTTTCCTGAGAGATGTGCATTTATGACGTGACCGCTTTCCAGCTCCACCACAAATTGTGCATTTGGAAGGGATTCTTTTACCACTCCCTGCATCTCTATAACATCTTCTTTTGACATAAGGTAATCATACCTCCTTTGTCTCGAGCGCTAAACGCTCGATTATATTTTTTAAGCATCGTTCTTCCTGATTCATAATTCCCTGAATTATTTCATCTTCTGCTTTTGTAATAATACAAAGATGTTTTATGTTCTTTCTTTTTTGTCTTTTAAAATCAAACTTCTGCCCATCAATGAGGGCTACATGAAATGAGTCGATGACCCTTTCAATGATGTAATACTTCCCGGTGTCTCTACCCTTTTTTGATTTTACAATAAGTCCGATCAACTCTTTGTCCAATTACTCAACTCCCGTTTATAAAGAGATTTACCAATACTTCATTGAAGCATTGCGGCTTCAACTTCTAAACAAGTGTCGTGATATAAGGTCCGTCCTCTGTGATAATCACCGTGTTTTCATACTGTGCAGACCACTTTCCATCTCGTGTTACCGTTGTCCAGTTGTCTTCCAGTACTTTTACATGATAAGAACCAAGATTGACCATGGGTTCAATGGCTAGTGCCATACCCGCCCTCAGCTTCGGTCCCCTATGTGCTACGCCATAGTTGGGAATACTTGGACCTTCATGAAGGTCTCTGCCGATACCATGACCGGTGAAATCCCTTACTACACTCAATCCATTGGATTCAATGTGCTCCTGTATAGCATTCGAAATATCGCCCAATCTCTGGTCAATATATGCTTTCTCAACGCCTTTAAAGAAACTTTCTTCAGTCACTCTGATCAGTTTTTCAACTTCATCACTGACCTCACCGACTCTAAAGGTTCTGGCAGCATCACCATGAAATCCGTTGAGCAGTGCCCCGCAGTCGACGGTTATAATATCACCTTCATTAAGAATCAGATCCTTACTGGGGATACCATGTACCACGACTTCATTCACAGATGCGCATATGGAACCTGGAAATCCGTTGTAATTCTTAAAGGATGGAATAGCTCCATTCTTTATTATAAATTCTTCACAGATTTTGTCCAGTGCTAATGTGGAAATACCTGGTCTAATACTTTCTCGCACCAGATTCAGGGTCTCTCCCACCAGTTTACCAGCCGCTTTCATGAATTCAATTTCCCTGTTGTTTTTTATAATTATCATTTATTGTCTCCTAGTATACTTATAATTTCCTCAAAGACCTCATTTATAGCCTTTGTTCCATCTATCTCTTTCAGGATTCCTTTTTTTTCATAGTAATCAATCAGAGGCTTGGTCTGAAAATCATAAATCTCCAGTCTTTCCAGCACGGTTTCTTCCTTGTCGTCTACTCTTTGGATCAGCTTTGATCCGCAGTCATCGCAGATTTTCGAAATCATCGGTGGATTAAACTCTAAATGGTAGGAAGCTCCGCAGTTGGGGCAAACCCTTCTGCCGGTCATCCTCTTGATAATAAACGCTCTAGGTACTTTGATCAGCAATGCTGTTTCGATTGCTTCATGATCTTCTGCCAAAAGCTCTTCCAAGACTTCGGCCTGATGTATGGTTCTTGGAAATCCGTCAAGCAAAAATCCATTCTTTGTGTCTTTTTCTTTCAGTCTGCTTTTTACAAGGTTGATGGTCACATCGTCCGGGACAAGGAGTCCTTTATCCATATAACTTTTGGCCAGTATACCAAGTTCAGTTCCATCTACAATATTCATTCTGAAGATATCTCCAGTAGAAATATGCGGTATCACATACTTGTTACTTATAGACTGTGCCTGGGTGCCTTTTCCGGCGCCCGGGGGACCCAATAAAATAATTCTCAACGGTATCATCTCCAAATATTATTACTATTTAAGAAATCCTTTGTAATGTCTCATAACAAGCTGTGATTCCAGCTGTCTCATCGTATCCAGTGCTACACCTGCCATAATGAAGATTACGGTACCACCGAAGGCCAGGCCTTTGAATGGTGTATATCCTTCAAGTACGATCGGGAATACTGCGATCAGCGCTGCGAAACTACCGCCGATTACTGCAACTCTAGTAAGGATTCTTTCCAGATATTTAGCAGTTGCTATACCTGGTCTGATTCCAGCTACATATCCACCAGACTTAGCCATGTTTTCAGCCATATCTTCTGGTTTCATAGTGATTTGTGTATAGAACACTGCAAAGAAAATTACCAGAACGACATACATGATTGCATATCCTAAGGAATTCACTTTAAATACGCTCCAGTTGCTAGTAGTTAACCAGTTAAGCGCTGTAGAGCCTCTAAAGAACTCTGCAAGCGTTGCTGGGAACTGCATAACTGACATTGCAAAGATAATCGCAATTACACTTGATGAGCTTACACTAATAGGAATATGTGAAGATTGTCCTTTGATCTGCTTTGTACCAGATACTCTTCCTGAATACTGAACCGGAATTCTTCTTTCTCCGAGGGAGAAGGCCACAGTTCCAACAAAGAGAGCGATCATGGCAAGTATGAATAGTGTCATCGTGACGACATCAACAGTTCCACCTGAGTATAGTACAGCAACCTGAGTTGCCATCACTGGAATACGAGATACGATATTGATGAAAATCAGAACAGATACTCCGTTACCGATTCCCTTCTCCGTAATTCTGTCTCCAAGCCATATCAGGAATATGGATGATGCCAGTAGTGTCATGACGATCAGGACTCTGTTCAGTATAGAGTCATCTGCAACCGCTCCTGCGTTGTATATAAGTACATAAGTACCATACGCCTGAACCGCACCGATGGCTACTGCAAGATACTTTGTATAGTTCTGTATCTTTGCTCTACCTTCTTGTCCTTCTTTGGAAAGCTGTTCTAATTTCGGGATTATTACGTTCATAAGCTGCATTATGATTGATGCATTGATGTATGGAGTAACACCCATAGCAAATATGCTAAAGCTGCTAAACGCACCACCTGAGATCAAATCATAAAAACCAACCAGTGTCTGCGAATTTGCCAGGTCCTGCAACGCGTCCGTATTAATATTCGGGACGGGTATAAAGTTACCTAGTCTAAAAATGAAAACTATAAATACTGTAAACAGTATTCTTCTTCTTAAGTCTGGTAGTTTCCAAGCATTCTTCAGCGTCTGTAACATTAAATCACCTCAACTTTTCCTCCAGCAGTTTCTATCTTCTCCTGTGCTGATTTCGAGAATCTACTTACTTTAACTGTCAGGGACTTTGTAAGTTCTCCATTTCCAAGGATCTTGACACCGTCAAGTATCTTAGAAACAACTCCTCGTTCCTTAAGCATTGCTTCTGTTACTTCTGTTCCATTTTCGAAGATATTAAGTCTTTCAACGTTAACCTCTACGATCTGTTTAGCAAAAATATTGGTAAAACCTCTCTTAGGAAGTCTTCTGTATAATGGCATCTGACCACCTTCAAATCCAGGTCTTTTTCCTCCACCTGATCTTGAATTCTGGCCATTTTCACCTCTACCGGAAGTCTTTCCGAGTCCTGAACCAGTACCTCTACCAACTCTCTTTTGAGCTTTTCTTGAGCCTTCAACGGGCTTTAACTCATGAAGTTTCATATTCTGTACACCTCCTCTTACTCTTACGCTTCTTCTACTAGTAGAAGATATTCGATCTTCTTGATCATACCTCTAACTTGAGGAGTATCATTATGTTCTATACTCTTACCAATCTTGGAAAGTCCAAGTGCGTTGGCAGTTCCAATATGGTCCTTCTTTCTACCAATTAAGCTTTTCTGTAATGTTACCTTAATCTTAGACAAGTATAACCCCTCCTATCCTAATATTTCTTCTACAGACTTTCCTCTTAATGCTGCGATATCTTCTGCAGATTTAAGATTTGCCAGTCCAGTAATTGTAGCTTTAACCATGTTGCTTGGATTGTTTGATCCAAGTGACTTTGCTCTTACATCTTTGTATCCTGCAAGTTCAAGTACTACTCTAGCTGGTCCACCAGCAATGATTCCTGTACCTTCATAGGCAGGCATGATTACAACATTACCTCTACCGAATATACCGTTGATTCGATGAGGAACAGTGGTTCCATCGATCTTAACTTCTACCAGGTTCTTCTTGGCATCTTCGACGCCTTTTCTGATAGCTTCTGGAATTTCAATGGACTTACCCATTCCAACTCCAACGTGGCCATTTTCATCTCCTACAACTACAAGAGCTGCGAATCTGAAATTTCTACCACCCTTAACAACTTTAGTTACTCTACCTATGTTAACAACTTTTTCTTTTAGGTCCAGTGTGCTAGGATCTATTTTCACAATTGTTTCCTCCTTTTTTAGAATTCTAGTCCAGCTTCTCTTGCTGCAGCAGCCAGAGATTCGATTCTACCATGGTAAATAAATCCACCTCTATCGAATACGACTGTTTTAATGCCCTTATCAAGTGCCTTCTTTGCAACTAGAACTCCAACCTTAGCGGCTGCATCCTTATTGCTTCCAACTCCATCAAAATCCTTATCAACTGATGAAGCAGAAACAAGTGTTACTCCGTTCACATCATCGATAATTTGAGCATAGATATTTTTTTCGCTTCTATAAACAGAAAGTCTTGGTCTTTCAGTCGTGCCGCTGATCTTTTTACGAACTCTAGCGTGACGTCTTACTCTATTTCCGCTTTTATCATTCTTTTTGAACATTAAGATTCACTCCTTTCTTATTCTACTTACCAGTCTTACCAACCTTACGTCTTACTATTTCGCCTTCGAACTTGATACCCTTGCCTTTATATGGCTCTGGCTTTCTCCAAGCTCTGATATCGGCAGCTACGTCACCAACAAGTTCCTTGTCGATGCCTCTGACGATCAGTTTGGTTGGACTTACTATTTCAAATTCGATACCATCAACAGCATCGATTTCGACTGGATGTGAGTAACCCAGGTTCATTACAAGCTTCTTGCCTTGTAGTGATGCTCTATAACCTACACCAACAAGTTCAAGTGTCTTCTGGTATCCTTCTGATACTCCGATAACCATATTGTTAACTAGAGCTCTCACAAGTCCATGAAGTGCTTTGTTTTCTTTTTCATCATTTGATCTGGTTGCAACAACCTGACCATCTTCAACGTTTAATTTAATATTTCTGTGCATAGCTTTTTCCAGTGTGCCCTTAGGTCCCTTTACTGTTACAACATTTTCTGGTGAAACATCAAAGGTTACTCCGGCAGGAATTGCTATTGGCATTTTACCAATTCTTGACATTCATCTAACCTCCTGTTATATAAGATAGTAATCTTTGACTACCAAACGTAGCAGATTACTTCTCCACCTAGTCCAAGCTTTCTTGCTTCTCTATCAGCTAATACTCCCTGTGATGTTGATATTACAGCAACACCAAGTCCATTAAGGACCTTAGGAACCTCTTCAGCTCTACAGTACACTCTTAGGCCTGGCTTAGATATTCTCTTTATGCCAGTGATAACTCTTTCTTTACTGCTACCATATTTCAGGGCGATTCTCATCATCGGAACAACGCCGTCGTTGTATTCCTCAATTCCCTTTACATATCCTTCTTCAAGTAATATATTTGCAACCGCCTTCTTTACTTTAGAAGATGGTACTTCTACAACTTCATGTCTAGCAGAATTCGCATTTCTAACTCTAGTTAGAAGGTCTGCTATAGGATCAGTCATAACCATTTAATTGCCTCCTTTCGTTAAATAAGATTTACCAGCTTGCTTTCTTGACACCAGGAATTTCTCCCTTATATGCAAGTTCTCTGAAACAAATTCTGCAAAGACCGTACTTCTTCAATACTGAATGAGGTCTCCCGCATAAGTTACATCTGGTATAAGCCTGTGTAGCGTACTTTGGTTCTTTTTTCCATTTTTCTATAATTGCCTTACGTGCCACGATATTCCCTCCTTATTGTTGAGTAAATGGCATTCCGAGGAACCTTAACAGTTCTCGTGCTTCTTCATCTGTCTTCGCTGTAGTTACGAATACGATATCCATTCCTCTGATTGAATCAACCTTATCATACTCAATTTCTGGGAATATAAGCTGTTCCTTAATTCCGATAGAGTAGTTTCCTCTTCCGTCAAATGACTTGTCAGATACTCCTCTAAAGTCTCTTACTCTTGGAAGAGCGATATTGATCAGCTTATCAGCAAATTGGTACATCTGAGTTTTTCTCAAAGTAACCTTACATCCAATCGGCATCTCTTCTCTTAGTTTAAAGTTCGCAACAGACTTCTTCGCTCTAGTTATAACTGGCTTCTGTCCTGCGATCAGTGTCATATCGGAAACTGCAGATTCTAAAATCTTAGCGTTTTCCTTTGCCTTACCGACACCCATGTTTATTACTATTTTCTCAAGTCTTGGTACTTCCATGACATTTTTATAGGAAAAATTTTCCATCATCTTTGGAATGACTTGTTCTGTATAAACTTCCTGTAATCTTGAAATCATCAATGGTCCTCCTTTCAATATTTACTAAAGTACGGTTCCGCACTTCTTGCAGACTCTTACTTTTGTTCCGTCTTCTGTGATTTTCTTAGCAATTCTTGTAACAGATTTGCACTTTTCACAGTAAAGCATTACCTTGGAGCTGAATATTGGAGCTTCTGTCTCAATGATTCCGCCATTCATATTCGCTTTGCTTGGTTTCTTATGCTTCTTTACAACGTTAGCGTCTCTTACAAGTATTTTTCCGATCTTTGGTAATACTGAAATGACTTCGGATACCTTACCCTTGTCCTTACCGGAAATTACCATAACTTTATCATTCTTTTTTACATGTACCTTCATCTCTTAGCCACCCTCCTTCTAAAGAACTTCAGGTGCTAGAGATAGTATTTTAGAGAAGGTTTCTTTTTCTCTAAGTTCTCTTGCAACTGGCCCGAAAATACGGGTACCTCTTGGTGTTTTATCATCTTTAATGATTACTGCTGCGTTTTCATCGAATCTTATATAGGTTCCGTCATATCTCTTAGTTTCCTTAACAGTTCTTACTACAACTGCCTTTATAACTTCACCTTTTTTAACAACTCCACCTGGTGTTGCACTCTTAACGCTAGCAACAATAATATCTCCTACTCTGGCATATCTTCTTCTTGTTCCGCCGAGTACCTTTATACACATGATCTCCTTAGCTCCAGAATTATCTGCAACTTTTAGCAAGGTTTGCTGTTGAATCATGATTTACCTCCTTTCAGCTATAATATGCTACTTAGCCTTTTCAATGATCTCCACAAGTCTCCATCTTTTATCCTTAGATAAAGGTCTTGTTTCCATGATCATAACTGTGTCATTGAATTCTGCTTCATTATTCTCATCGTGAGCCTTAAACTTAACTGTTCTATTCATTGTTTTACCATAGAGCGGATGTCTTATCTTGGTCTTAACCGCAACAACGATTGTCTTCTCCATTTTATCGGATACGACTACGCCTACTCTGGTTCTTCTATTATTTCTTTCCATATATAAGTTGACCTCCTTTCACAGATTAATTGCTAATTGCCTTAATCTCTTCTTCTCTAATGATGGTTTTAATCTGAGCGATGGACTTTCTTACTTCCTTAATTCTCATAGGGTTTTCAAGCTGTCCAGTAGCTAACTGGAATCTCAGATTGAAAAGTTCTTCCTTAAGATCATGAAGCTTTGCTGAAAGATCTTCGGAGCTGCCAGCTCTTAAATTTGTTAACTCTTTAGCCTTCATTATTCTTCACCACCCATTTCTTCAAAATCTTTCCTTGTGACGAACTTACTAGAAATAGGAAGCTTGTGCTGTGCAAGTCTCATAGCTTCTCTAGCCTGTTCTTCGGTTACTCCTGAAAGTTCAAATAGAACTCTTCCAGGCTTAACAACTGCCACCCAGTACTCAACGTTACCCTTACCGGATCCCATTCTTACTTCTGCTGGCTTCTCTGTTATTGGCTTATCGGGGAAAATCTTAATCCAAAGTTTTCCTCCTCTTTTAATATATCTGTTAATCGCAATTCTGGCAGATTCAATCTGGTTGGATGTGATCCATCCACATTCAGTTGCTTGTATTCCAAAATCTCCATAAGCAAGGAAATTACCTCTGGTAGCTTTTCCCTTCATTCTGCCCTTCTGAACCTTACGACGCTTAACTCTCTTAGGCATTAACATGTCGAATTCCTCCTTTCTTAGTCTATATTTTTATGCGTTAGCGACTTCCTTTGTCTTCTTTGTAGGAAGCACTTCACCTTTATAGACCCAAACCTTTACTCCGATCTTACCATAGGTGGTATTAGCTTCTGCAAATCCGTACTGGATATCCGCTCTTAATGTCTGAAGAGGAATTGTTCCTTCACGGTATGTTTCGCTTCTAGCGATTTCTGCTCCACCAAGTCTACCAGCACACATGGTCTTGACACCCTGAACGCCTGATGTTCTCATGGCTCTCTGGATTGTCTGCTTCATAGCTCTTCTGAATGAAATTCTCTTTTCAAGCTGTGCTGCAATGCTTTCAGCCATAAGCTGAGCATCTCCATCAACGTATCTGACTTCAACGATGTTCAGTAAAAGAGTCTTCCCTTCTACTAGATGCATCATATCCTTCTTAAGCTGATCAATTCCTGAACCACCTCTACCGATTACCACTCCTGGCTTTGCAGTATGGATGTTGATCTTGATTCTCTTAGCTGCTCTTTCAATTTCAACCTGGGAAATACCAGCGTTGAAAAGTCTCTTCTTTAAGAATTCTCTTATTTTCTGGTCTTCAAGGATGAATGCTGCAAAATTCTTCTTGTCTGCATACCATCTTGCGTTCCAGTCTTTAATTATACCGACTCTAAGTCCGTGTGGATTTACTTTCTGTCCCACTATTTAATTACCTCCTTTTCTTAAGCTCTATCTTTAACCACTACTGTGATATGTGTAGTTCTCTTCATGATACTGAATGCTCTACCTTGTGCATGAGGCTGGAATCTCTTAAGAGTTGGTCCTGGCCCACAGTAAGCTTCAGATACATAAAGGGAATCTCTGTTTAATTCAAGATTGTTTTCTGCATTAGCTACAGCTGACTTCAATGTTTTATTGATTACAACAGCTGCATCCTTTTGTGTATGTTCAAGAATTGCCATAGCATCAGTTACATTCTTATCTCTAATTAAGTCAAGAACGATTCTGACCTTTAATGGTGACATTCTTATATACTTGGTAATTGCTTTAGCTTCCATTAATGATCCTCCTTTCGATTAAGATGAAATTATTTCATCTTTGACTTTCTCTCACTTAAATGACCTCTGTAAGTTCTTGTTAATGCGAACTCACCAAGCTTGTGTCCAACCATATCTTCAGAGATATACACTGGGACATGCTTTCTACCGTCATGAACTGCGATGGTGTGCCCAATCATCTCTGGAAAAATTGTTGAGCTTCTTGACCAAGTCTTAATGACTTTCTTTTCCTTAGCCTTGTTCATTTCAATTATCTTCTTCATAAGACCTTCTTGTACAAAAGGTCCCTTTTTTACGGATCTACTCACGTTTATTTTCCTCCCTTCGGAAATTATAAGCTGTAGTAGAGGCTCTTCCCAGTAGGAAGAGTATTCTTCCTACTTTGTTCTTCTCTTGATGATAAGTCTGTCTGAATACTTTGTTTTCTTTCTTGTCTTGTATCCAAGTGCTGGCTTACCCCATGGAGTTACTGGTGCAGGTCTTCCTATTGGAGCTTTACCTTCACCACCACCGTGTGGATGGTCAACTGGGTTCATTACTGAACCTCTGACTGTAGGTCTGATACCCATATGTCTCTTTCTACCAGCTTTACCGATCTTGATGATCTCGTGAGTGGTATTGGAAACAGTACCGATGGTAGCTCTACATTCGATTCTTACATATCTCATTTCTCCTGATGGGAGTCTGAGTGTTGCGAAGTTACCTTCCTTAGCCATAAGCTGTGCGGAAGTACCAGCGGATCTTACCATCTGTCCACCCTTACCGGCTGCAAGCTCGATATTGTGGATAAATGTACCAACTGGAATGTTTAATAGTGGAAGTGTGTTTCCAGGCTTGATGTCTGAATCCTTACCGGAAACTATTACATCTCCTACCTTGATTCCTAGTGGAGCAAGGATGTATCTCTTCTCACCATCAGCATAAACAACAAGTGCGATGAATGCGGATCTGTTAGGATCGTATTCTATTGTTGAAATTCTTGCTGGAATTCCATCTTTATTTCTCTTGAAATCTATAATTCTATACTTTCTCTTAGCACCGCCACCACGATGTCTAACTGTGATCTTACCTTGGGCATTTCTACCACCGGTTCTATTCTTAGCTACAAGAAGTGACTTTTCTGGTTTGTCTGTAGTAATTTCTACAAACGCATTGCTTGTCATATTTCTTCTTGAAGGGGTGGTCGGTTTATAACTCTTTATAGCCATACTAGCTTTCCTCCTTAATTATCTTATCTGGTTTAAGAAACCAATAATGGACACATCTTAGTTCATGTTGTCGAAGAACTCGATGGTCTTGCTATCTTTTGTTAATGTGACGATAGCTTTCTTTGTGTCGGATCTTTTACCGATATGAACTCCCATTCTCTTAACTTTACCAAGGGAGTTGATTGTCTTTACATCTTCAACTTTAACGCCGAAAACTGTTTCAACTGCTCTTCTGATTTCTACCTTGTTTGCTTCCGGATGTACTAAAAATGTGTACTTCTTTTCAGCCATGGCAGCCATGGACTTCTCAGTGATAACAGGCTTTCTGATTATATCGTAAACTGTTAACTTTTTCATTATGCGTACACCTCCTCGAGCATAGATACTGCATCCTTAGTGATGATCAGATTGTCATACTTCAGTAAATCATAAACGTTGATGTTGTTCACAGGCATAACCTGAATTCCTTCAACATTTCTTCCTGACTTGTATACATTCTCATTTGACGCAGCAGTGATGATAAGCGCTTTTTTCACATCGAATGCTTTTAGCATATTTACCATATCCTTTGTCTTTGGTGCATCAAATACCAGGCTTTCAAGAACGATCATTTCATTTTCCATAACCTTAGCTGTAAGTGCGGATTTCATAGCCACTCTTCTCATGCTCTTAGGAAGTGAAACTCTGTAATCTCTTGGTTTAACGGCAAATACCATACCACCGCCAGCCCATTGTGGTGATCTGATGGACCCCTGTCTTGCTCTACCAGTTCCCTTCTGTCTCCATGGCTTTCTACCACCACCTCTGACTTCAGCTCTGGTCTTTGCAGACTGTGTTCCCTGTCTCTTATTGGCAAGTTGAGCTACTACTACTTGATGTAGTACTGCTTTGTTAATTTCAACGTTGAATACTTTCTCATTTAGAGCTAAGTCTCCAACCTTTATTCCTTGAATATTGAATAATCCTACTGTAGGCATTTTGTATCCTCCTTTCTCTTAAGATTAATGCTTGACTGAATCTCTGATAACAACCACACTCTTGTTTGGTCCAGGGATACCACCCTTGATCAGAATTACATTCTTTTCAGGCATTACTTTTACTATTTCCAAGTTTAATACTGTTGTGTTAACATGTCCCATTCTTCCAGGCATCTTCTTGTTCTTGAATGTTCTGGATGGTGAGGATGATGCTCCCATGGAACCTACCGCTCTATGGAACTTAGATCCATGAGACTTTGGTCCGATATGGAAGTGCCACTTCTTGATAACACCAGCGAATCCTTTACCCTTTGAAAGACCGGATACATCTACTTTTTCTCCAGCTTCAAACAGTTCAACAGTGATTTCAGCACCTACTTCATAGGTGTTTTCTTCAAGTCTGAATTCCTTAAGAAGTCTCTTTACGCCAACGCCAGCCTTTTTGAACTGACCTTTTCTTGGCATGTTTACAAGCTTCTCTCTAATTTCACCGTAACCTACCTGAATTGCATCATAGCCTTCTTTTTCAGTTGTCTTGATCTGAACGACAAAATTCGGCTTAGCTTCAACGACAGTTACTGGAATGATTTTTCCATTTTCATCAAATATCTGGGTCATACCAATTTTGGTACCCATTAATGCTTTTTTCATTTTCTTACCTCCAAACTTATTAGCGGATCGCACATTGCTATGCGGTCATAACAGTTCATAGAGTTAACTATAAACTATTCCTACAGCTTAATTTCGATATCAACACCAGCTGGTAGATCTAATCTCATCAGCGCATCAACTGTCTTTGGTGTTGGGTTGATGATGTCGATTAGTCTCTTGTGTGTTCTGATCTCAAACTGTTCTCTTGAATCCTTGTACTTATGTACGGCTCTAAGAACTGTGATAATTTCCTTTTCAGTTGGTAGTGGAACTGGTCCTACAACCTTTGCTCCTGAAGACTTTGCAGTCTCAACAATTCTTTCAGCTGATGCATCAAGCACGCTGTGATCAAAAGCCTTTAGTCTGATTCTGATCTTCTGTTTTGCCATTTTGTTACCTCCTTCTTTTTCTTTGTACGTTATACTTTTTTCGCACAACAGCGGGTATCCGTAAACTGTACCGGGTGTTTCATCGTTTGAGTCCGCACCAATACTAGCCAGGGTACCCTCGCCGGGTTCATGACCTGACATGCTCATCAAGAATTACCTGTATAGTCCAGCAACCTCTTGAATCATGGCTGTTCGCTGTAACTATAATATTATACTACATTATAGCCACCTATTCAATTGAAAATTCAAATCCTTAAAAGTTTTTTTCATCACAATTGAACATCCTTATTATTATACTGATTTTCTCTTTCTATTACAAATAAAATAGCAAAGTATTTCTATGATTTATGAAATATATGACATCAATGAAAAAACCGGAGAAACTCCGGTTGATTCGTTAATAAAATAGTGGATATCCATTGAATTATACTCACAATACGATACTTCAAAAGGATTCTCCGAGAAATTCCACCTTTCTGTTGTCTACATACAGGATTCCATCGTAAAGATGCCTGTTTTCTGAAACAATGATATGACTCACATTAAGTACGGTCAGGTGTTTCAGTCGAAGGATTGTATTCTCGATTTCTCTGGCTGTCTCGTAATCAAGACTCTGAAAGGCTTCATCCAGAATCAGGATGTCAGAATCATTCAAGAGTGCTCTCGCAATGGCGATCCTTGATCTCTCCCCACCTGATATGTTCCGTCCATTGTCTTCGATGACTGTATCAAGGCCACGAGGAAGCTTCTGCACAAATATCCAAAGTCCTGATTCCTTTATGGCCTTTTGAAGCTTCTCTTCCGGGATGTCTCTATACAAGGTCAGATTATTTCTAAGCGTATCATCAAACATGAATACCTGCTGCTCCACATTGGAGATGCCTCTGAAGAAACTTTCTTTTGTGATTTCCTCCAGATTATGACGATCTATCAGGATTTTTCCCGTGTCAGGAGCAAAGTATTTTCTCAGCAGTTTAAGAAGAGTCGACTTTCCACCTCCGCTAGGACCTACAATGAGATATTTACAGTTTTTCTGAAGTGAGAGATCCACTTTCTCCAGCACCCTGTTCTCACCATAGGAGAAAGATACATTCTCAAGTTCGATACGGTTGTTGAAACCTTCTAATTCGATATGTTCATTGGCGATTTCACGATTTCTTAAAGAATCATCCAGAGTTTTAAAGAGGTTTTTAGCACTGACGATTTTCGGAAAGAGTTCACTGGCTTTCTGAAAAGGGCCGATGAGATGCTGGAAATTCGAAAGAATCAGAATAACCCCGCCAAAACTAAGTTTTCCCAGTATGGTGTAATAGACGGAAATCGAAATAATAATCAGTACCGTCAAGTTGATGGTGAAGTTCTGCAAGGCATAGATGAAGGTCGATGTCTTCTCAATCTGATAGCTCTTCTCCTGCAGATGGAGACTCCGGTCCTTAAAATTATTTTCTATTCTGTCATAAAGATTATTCACTCTTATGATTCTGAATGCATTGAGGACTTCACTAAGGTACCCTGTATACTTTTCATAGAGTGCGCTTCTTTCCGTGAACAGTTTTTTGATCGGTCCGGATAAGGCATTCGAAAGAAATCCCATAAGAACTGCCACCACGACAATGATGCCAAGGATTTCTATATTGATTCCGCCGATGACGATGATGATCACGAAGAAGGAGATAAACGCCAGTACCAGTTCAAAAATACCGTCAATGTAATCCACATCGATGGTGTTTATGTCATTGGTGATGTGGGATACGTACTTCGATGTGCTCTCCCTGTTGAACTCGTTGATGTTTTTCTCGAAGACGCCCTTAAGATAATGTGTCTTGAGATTCAGATTCGTCTTTCTTCTGTAATACCCTTTAGCTATGGAAAGAAGAGTCTGCATGAGAAAAAGGATGAAGGCGAATACGAACAGTCTTTTGGCAATGTCCATAAAGCCCGGTTTCTCAGGTACAAAGGTGAGATCCACGAGATCTCTCATGAGAAGACTCATGTACCCGTTGATTCCACTGGACAGGAGTCCCACAAAAAGGGCAAAGACGAGCAATCCAAAGGTTTTTTTGTACACTTTATTCATACTGCACCCCCGCCAGATAGTCCTCCATGGTTTTTAAGGTGATTCCGCCATTGACGATTTCTATGACATAATCATATTTTTCTGAGACACCCTTATAGAATCTGTGAGAGATGGCAATCACAGTCGTGTCAAGTGAAAGGATTGTATCCTCCACATGCCTTCCCAAAGTTTCATCCAGAGATGAGGTTACCTCATCTGCAAAAAGAATCTGCGGTTTACGGATGATGGCTCGAGCGATGGAAATCCTCTGACGTTCTCCACCGGAAAGATTCTTTCCATTTTCTTCAATGATTTCTTCGAGTCCATGGTCTTTCTTATCCAGCAGCGACTGAAG
>DATIRH010000487.1:0-3291 GCA_035469845.1 Proteiniclasticum sp.
GTTATCTTCCGGCACCACGACAACTTTTAAGATCAGTTGTCGAGAGGAACTGCCTTTCAGGCCTAGTTTATGCTCTGTCTTTCCCCTACTGAAGCCTTAAATTCCGTTTTCGAGGATGGAAGCGCAGATTCCGCGGGTGCCTTTCGCCTTATCGGTCATGGCAAAGATGATGAAGATATCTGCATATCCACCGTTTGTGATGAAGATCTTTGAACCGTTGATCCTGTAGTTCGATCCTTCCTTCACTGCAATGGTCTGCTGCATGGAGGCATCACTGCCTGCATTGGGCTCTGTGAGTCCGAATGCGCCGAGCTTTTCACCCGATGCCAGAGGAATAAGGTATTTTTTCTTCTGCTCTTCGGTCCCGAAACTGTATAAAGGTCCACAAGCTAGAGAAGTATGGGCTGAAAGGATGACACCGGTCGTTCCGCAGAACTTGGAAAGTTCTTCTACTGCCATGGTATAGATGAGATTATCTCCATCGGAACCACCGAATTCGCTTGGGATGGGGATACCCATCATGCCGATGGAAGCCATCTTCTCCACTGTTTCAAGGGGGAATCTTTCTTTCTCATCAATTTCGGCAGCAAGAGGTTTCACCTCATTCAGCGCAAATTCTTTAAAGAGTTTAAGGGAGAGAGCCTGCTTTTTATTCAAATCAAAATCCATTATTGTCCTCCTATTTAGGTGGCATTACAGTAGCTGAGCCTTTAATAACGACTTCACCCTGCTGGTTGTATGCGATGGTCTCAAGTTTTATTATGTTTTTCTCTTCTATGACTTCTGTAACAGTTGCGACTGCTTTGATCGTGTCCTGCACTCGAACTGGTTTGGTGAATTTAAGTTCCTGTCCTAGGTAGATGGTTCCTGGTCCTGGAAGCAGCGTGCCTAGTATTGTGGAAAAATAGGAAGCGGTCAGCATACCGTGTACGATTCTGCCCTTGAACATAGTGTCTTTGGCATACATTTCGTTGAAGTGCGCCGGATTAAGATCGCCGGATACACCGCCGAACATGACAACGTCTGCCTCGGTCACGGTTCTTTCGTAAATTTCACTGTCTCCGATTTTAATTTCCTTGATGGTTTTTCCTTTCATGAGTACCTCCTGTATGATAATTAATTAACGGTAAGATGTTATGAAACTGTTTAACATGATGAACCTTTCATGTTTCAATTCAATTATAAACTTAAAAATAGAAAATTCAATAGATTAAGAGAAAATAATGTTATTTTTTTAACATGAGTCTGATTTGAATTAAAAAGCGCCTGTTTTCAGTTCTCTCGAATATTTCATCCCTTTTCATTATAATTGAGTTTCAGATGAATGCCTATGAAAACGATGCAATTCGTCCAAGAAAGGTGGGGAAGATTGGTTGTGAAACATTTATCGGTTTATTTTAATAGAGATCCATGTTTCAGACGAAAAGAGGGGATTCGTAAAAATAGTAAGATTGATTCATTGTTGACGATAAAATGGATAAACCCAGTGGGAATTCAAGAAGAGAAGGATTTCATATATCTGACTAACATAGCAGATAGTGTTGATATACAAGGGAATAGTCCTATAATCTACGCCGAATTATAGGCTGAGTTATTGAGATAAAATTAACTATCGGAATTATCGGATAGTGATAACCTTTACATTCGTTTTCATAATAATTATGGATATGACGATAATGATAACGTTTTTATAATGAATTTTTACTAAAACACGACTATTTAATGCAAATAATTAAATATGTTCACTCTATGTTAAAATCGTTGACTTTGGAAACGCTATCATTTAATCTAAACATGAAGCATGAATCATATTTCATATCGCTGATTCTGATTCGATAGATTGGAATAAAAACTATAATCAGATTTAACGATATGAGATGAAAAAAATAGAAATGGAGGCAATGAATAAAGATGAGATTAGAAGATAAAATTGCTGTTGTTACCGGTGGAGCTAGAGGACTTGGACAGGCTATGGCAGAGCTTTTTGCCAGTGAAGGTGCAAAGGTTGTTGCAGTGGATATGGGAGAGCTGACCTATGAAAATCCCAATGTAGAGGGATATAAGCTTAATGTGACAGACGTGGAGGCATGCAAGAAGTTTGCCGAGTATGTTACAGAGAAATATGGCAGAATCGATATTCTTGTGAATAATGCAGGTGTTACTAGAGATGCATTAACTAGAAAGATGACAGATGAAATGTGGGATTTCGTAATAGATGTTAATCTGAAAGGTGTCTTTAATCTCACAAGATTCATAGGACCTCAGATGCAGGTGAACGGAAAAGGATCCATCATCAATATCTCTTCCGTAGTGGGAGAGTTCGGTAACATCGGACAAGTTAATTATTCAGCAACAAAAGCGGGTGTCATCGGTATGACGAAAACCTGGGCGAAGGAATTTGCCATGAAGGGTGCTCAGGTAAGAGTCAATGCGATTTCTCCTGGATACACCATGACAGACATCCTGAAGACAGTACCTCAGGATCTTCTGGATAAGTTTGCAGCTCAGACCATGCTTGGTAGACTTGCACAGCCTGATGAAATCGCAAAGGCTGCTCTGTTCCTGGCATCAGATGACGCATCCTATATCACGGGACACAACTTATCCGTTAACGGAGGAATGAGACTGTAAGGAGGAATATCATGACGAACGTTGGAATTGTCGGAACTGGCATCTATATTCCAGAGACCCATATGACCGGGGAAGAGATTGCCGAGAAGACCGGCGGCATCTGGTCAATAGAAGCAGTTGTTGAGAAACTGGGCATCAGAAAGAAACCGATCCCCGGTGAAAATGACGGTACCCAGGAAATGGGTGCACTGGCGGCTTTAGATGCTTTAAAAAATACAGGAACAGATCCTCTGGACATCGATGTGATCCTTTGTGTAGGGGAGGAGTGGAAAGAGTATCCTCTTACCACCTCAGCTCTTTATATACAGGACCGCATAGGTGCGGTGAATGCCTGGGGAATAGACCTGGCAAACAGATGCTGCACCACTGTGACCACCATGAAGATCGCAAAAGACATGCTGATGTCTGATGACAGTATCAATACGATACTTGTAGCAGGTGGGTACAGAAACGGCGACTTTGTAGATTACAGCGATAAAAATATGTCCATGATGTTCAATCTGGGTGCTGGTGGAGGAGCCATCATCCTGAAGAAGAATCACAACAGAAATCTTCTTCTGGGTTCCCACATCATTGCAGACGGTTCCCTGTCTAGAACAGCAGGTGTTGAAATCGGGGGAACCTGCAATCTCATCACAGCGGAAAACAGGGATGAGGCAT
>DATIRH010000488.1:0-3204 GCA_035469845.1 Proteiniclasticum sp.
GGCGCCATGGGCATTGAAAATGAAATCACACTAGAGGATCTGGAAAACGCGGATCTTGTCATTCTCGCCATTGAAACAGGTATCAATAAGATGGAACGGTTTAAAGAAAGAAAAGTCATGAGAATCACCATCAACCAGGCCATCGGAAAAACAGATGATGTTTTTGCGAAAGCTGAAAAAGCCATCGAATCATAATTTAAATAATGGAGCAAGAGGTGTTATTATGAAAAACGTCGTTTTAGATCTCAAACGTGCACTGATGACCGGTGTTTCCTATATGCTGCCCTTCATTGTAGGTGCAGGTATGCTTATCGCACTGGGCACGGTTCTTTCCCAGTTCGGTCTCAGTACAGGTCCTATGCTGGATCTTGGTTATGGACTTTTCGGATTTATACCCCATATTGTAGGGGCTTATGTGGCTTTCGGTATTGCTGACAGACCAGGCATTGCACCGGGTTTCGCCGGTGGTTATGTCGCTGCTCAGATCGGAGCAGGTTTCCTCGGTGGTATCCTGGCTGGATTCATCGCAGGCTATCTCGTGAATCTTCTAAAAAAGATTCCAGTCCACGAATACATCTACGCACTCAAACCTATGCTGATCAGTCCCCTTCTAGGTATCGCTTTTACAGCCCTCGCCATGAGCTTTCTGGGTCAACCCATCGCATGGCTTCAGACGACAATGGATGCCTGGCTCACGGATGTCAGTGGAACCAACGCAATCCTTCTTGGCGCAGTGATCGGAGCTATGATGGCCTTTGATATGGGAGGTCCACTCGGAAAAATCGCACTGACCTTTGTTGTAGGCGCTTATGCTCAGGGAATCTACGGACCCAACGCAGCTGCCTTTCCTGGCATCATGACTGCACCTGTATCAATTGCCCTTGCAGCCATGCTGTTTCCGAAAAAGTTTAATACCGTGGAAAGAAAGAATGCCCCAGCAACCCTGGTCACAGGGCTCTTTGGTATTTCAGAAGGAGCTATCCCCTATGCCATGGCCAATCCTCTAAGAACAATCCCCGCATTTATGGTGGGCGCAGCCGTTGGTGGAGGAATGATGATGGCTCTTGACCTTGAAACACAAATGTTCAGTGGTCTGGTGGCACTTCCATTTACGGATCGCTGGTTCCTCTTTGCGCTCAGCATCATGGTGGGTGTGGCCGTAAGTATTGCTCTTCTATACATTCTGAAGAAGGAACCTACGCCTGAAGAGGAAGAAGAAATCTCTGATGTACTTAATATTCTTGAGTAATCTATGGAATAGCAACATCAGATTTCACCTTACATAGAAGCATTAATTATAGGAAAAAGTAGGAGGTTGAAAAATCTCCTGCTTTTTCTTTCCATTCCTATCGTCTTCATTTTGTTTCTTTAGTAACACCTTTACTTCAAATTGGAATACCATCCAAAAACGGAGTACACTATAAATATAATGTTATAAATATAGTAAGCCAGATGTTGTTACACAGTCATAGCATAGGATGCTTTGCAATAAGAAAGGATGGGGATAAATTTGGGGGATCTGTTAAGAGAATATCCTGTCATTATAGAACTGCTTGTTCTGCTGTTTATATTGGTTACTGGTTATGGTTACTATAAGCATGTTAAGGTCACCAAAAAGCTGAAAAAGCAATATGGAACAGACGTAATCAATAAGGAGACTTCAAGCGAATCAGTAGCCGAACTGAAGGCCGCTAATAGACTCATCTTCATTGGCGTTATAACCATCCTGGTCATCAGACTGATCGGCGTGATCATCTACATATAATAATTTGAGAACTGTTGATCACCTGTTTTTCAATTTAATATTTTGCAAAGACAAAAGGGATTCATTTTTACGAATCCCTTTTGTCTTTGCTTCTATTTCACCATCATTCACTGACGGTGCCTTGATAATTCACTATTAGTTGGCTGAAGTGATTTCTGTCCAGATTCTGTCATAGACACTCAATACATCAGATGGATCTCTGAAGATCTCTGTTTTCTCAAGAACTTCATCAGATGGATAAGCGATGGGGCTGTTCTGTATTTCTTCTGGGAGCATTTCAACTGCTTCCGTGATTGGTGTGGAGTATCCGATGTAGTCCACATTCTGGATAGCTATGTCAGGTCTCAGCATGAAGTTGATGAACTTCTCTGCTCCCTCTTTATTGGATACACTGGATGGAATGACCATGGAGTCAAACCAGATGTTGGTTCCTTCTTCAGGAATCGCATAATCAAGATTCGGATTCTCATCGATCATGTACATGGCATCTCCGGACCAGACAAGTCCTAGAGCCGCTTCTTCTGCGATCAGGGCATCCTTGATGTCATCTCCAAGATAAGCATACACAATAGGCTTCTGCTTGATCAGTTCATCTCTGGCTTCTTCAAGCTCTCCAACATCTCTTGTATTCATGGAATAGCCCAGTCTAAGAAGTGAAACTCCTATAGTATCTCTCTGGCTGTTCAGCATAAGAATCTCATCTTTATACTTTTCATCCCACAGGATATCCCATGAAGTCACAGGTTCTGTCACAACAGTCTTGTTGTAAAGAATACCGAAGGTTCCCCACATATAAGGTGCGGAGTATTCATCATTGGGATCAAACACAAGTCCCTGGAAATCAGGGTCAATCTTATCCCTGTTTGGAATATTATCCCAGTTGATGGGTACGATGAGCTCTTCTTTGATGGATCTTTCAATGCTGTAGTCAGAAAGGAAGATCACGTCGAAGGAGCTTCCGCCCTGCTTCAGCTTAGTGTAGATGTCTTCGTTGTTCGCGTAGGTGTCATAGACCACTTCGATACCTGTTTCTTCTTCAAACTGCTCCAGCACGTCGAAATTGATATAGTCTCCGAAGTTATAGACATTGATGGTTTCCTTTTCTTCTCCGCAGGCACTCAGCGCCAGGGCGGATACCCCGATCAGTGCAGTTGCGATTATTCTTTTTATGTTTTTCATTTATTTCCTCCCAAAATCCATGGATTTCCATGGTCTATACTGTTTCCGTTTTTTATAAATCCAGCTCTTCCTCTTCCTCTTTTTTACCGATCTTGTTGATGACCAGTAAAAGGATAAAGAATCCGATGAGCATGAAGGTTGATAATGCGTTGATGACCGGATTGATTCCTCGTCTTGCCATAGAGAAGATCAGGATACTTAAATTCTGTACTCCATGTCCCGTGGTGAAGAAACTGATCGCGAAATCATCAACCGATAAA
>DATIRH010000489.1:0-2166 GCA_035469845.1 Proteiniclasticum sp.
GGACATCTAGGATCTCAGTAGAAATTATCATCTGAAATTCTTTTTTAATTGTCCGTAAAATCTCAAGTCCTTCGCCTTTCAGTCCCTGAAAATCATAGGGTGATGTTCTGGGCTTATAGGCTCCGCCTCTTAGAACGTCAACACCGAGCGCTTTAAGTTCTTTTGCGATCTTCCTCATCGTATCAATATCTTCTACAGAACAGGGTCCCGCAAAAAATATCGGATCTTCCGAGATGATTTTATTACCTATTTGAATTTTCACTTTACCTGATGAAAGGTCCATTGTCTTCTGTATCATGCCTTACTCCAATATCACGGCCAGGGCTTGAAGAATTTCCTCTTCATTCACCAGCATCTTTATTTTAGGTTTTTCTATTTCACTCAATAGCGTAAACCTCATGTTTTCGTCATTCTTCTTGTCTTTTCTCATGGCTTCTACAAGCTTGTTCGAGTCTACACCACTGAGTTTTCTTTTTAATCCGTACTTCTCCATCACGCTTATGACCTGGTTTAGAATTTCAGGATCAAGATCAAATTTCATCATGCTGAGCGTTAGCTCTGCAAGTAATCCCAGTGCTACAGCTTCGCCATGCGTAACAGCACCCTCAAGCACACTTTCAATGGCATGCCCTACATTGTGCCCGAAATTCAGAATGTTTCGTAACCCCTGATCTTTATAGTCCTTCTGCACTACTTCACTTTTTATAAGCAGCCCGGACTGAATATATCGCTTCATGGGCAGATGAGAAATGTCTTTGCCTGATGATAAAAGTTCCTTCAGAATCTTTTGGTCACCAATCAGTCCATACTTCAGAATCTCACCCAGACCACTTTTAAGCTCCTGCTCTTCAAGCGTCTTCAGAAATTCCAGACAGATCAGTATACTAACGGGTTTACTGAAAGATCCGATGTAGTTTTTGATTCCTCTGAAATTAACACCACATTTCCCGCCTACTGAACTGTCGCACATGGACAGCAATGTTGTGGGGATCATGATATACGGAATTCCTCTTTTAAAGGTTGCTGCCGCATATCCAGCAAGATCTCCGGTGATTCCACCGCCTATAGCAACCAGAGGCTGATTGATATGGTATTCCAGCAGAAAATCGTAGATCTTCTCTACTTCCACAAGATTTTTATTTCCTTCAGAAGCTTCAAATAGATAAGTTTTCTTACCGGTTAAAAATGTTTCAAGCTCTTTTGTAACCGTCAACAGCTTTTTATCCACGACAAAAAGCGCATCTTCTGGTATTTTCTCAAAAGTGCGGTCTAAACTATCAATAAATTCAATTTTATCATTTATGAACAGTTTTTCTTCCATAACATTTTCCTTTCAAAAGATATCTTATCACATGGGCCCTTCCTTCACAAGAAAAGAGACTTCACAAGGAAAGTCTCTTTTCGTATTATTGTATTTAACCTTTTATTTCAGCTTCTTCTTCTGAGTCTGTTTCTTCTGCCACTGAACTTTTCTCCATGAATTTTTTAGATTCTTTTGATTCAAAAGAATTTCCTTGGGGAGCTAAACCCGCTACTCTTAATGAAGTCGTTCCCAGCGTACCTCTTTCAATCTCATCGGATGATGATGTGAATGAACCCATCTGACTTTCCATGAAATTCAATACTCTCATTTTAAAACTGCTGAATTCCATTCTATACTTTTCATATTCTCTCTTTAACTGCTCATTGTCTTTATTTGTATTTTCAATAATTGCCTGAGCTTTTCCTTTGGCGTTCTCTATGATGTGTTCGGCCTCTTTTTCAGCCTGGTTCTTTGTAGCATCTGCAGTATTTTGTGCAAGAATCAATGTACTTTGCAGGGTTTTCTCCAGATTGCCATAGTATTGAATTTTCTCATTGAATCCTTCTATCTTTTCTTTCAAGCTTGCATTTTCACGATAGAGTGCTTCAAAATCTTCCACGATATCATCCAGAAATTCATCCACCTCGTCTGTACTGTATCCTCTCATGGTTCTCTTGAAGTCTTTGTTGGTTATTTCTACTGGTGTGATCTTCATGCGCTTCCTCCTCTAAACAGAAATTTACTCAAATTTATAAAATGCGATTCTTAAATTGTTTTTTTGAGTCGTTCCTATGATTTCTCCTACTTTGAACTTCCCTTTTTTTCGGACGGTTATAGTATCTCCCTCTTTTATTTCCTTAGCC
>DATIRH010000490.1:0-5478 GCA_035469845.1 Proteiniclasticum sp.
ACAAATAGGGCATACTTAGCACTTGTAATGTGGATGAGGTTGTTGTATTATAAGAACATAGTAAACAATAATCATTACAAGTTAAAACTAATTATAAATTATGGAGGTTATTAATGGCGAAAGCAAATTTAGAAAAGAAACTCAACCAGTACGTGGCGGATCTTATGGTGGCTTATACAAAGCTGCACAATGTTCACTGGTATGTAGAAGGAAAGCAATTCCATGCAATGCATGAACTTTTCGAAATGTATTATGACAAGGTCACTGAGGATATGGATGCAGTGGCTGAGAGAATGCTCCAATTAGGACTTAAACCGGTAGCTACTCTCAAAGGCGCATTAAAAATTTCGAAGATTGAAGAAAGAGAAGATAAGTTTGGTAAGGATCTGGAATTCGTTGAGATTATCAACAAGGACTTTGAGTATCTTCTCAAGCTGACATTAGAAGTGAAAGAAGAAGCAGAAAAGGCTGGAGATGATCCTACAGTGGATATCATGAATGAATTTACAGCATATTATCAGAAGCAGCTATGGATGATCAAGGCTACACTGGCTTAAACAGTGAGACTTTCTCATCAGGAAATGGACCATACTGCAGGATAGGAATGAATGATACAGAATTTTGAATTCCGTAATATCCTTGCAGGTGCTGTTAGAAATACTATATTGATTTTTCTGATGGCAGATAATAGTTAGTACAATTTAATCTGAAAACGGAGGATGATGAAAACAATGGCAAATCTTGAAAAAAAACTTAATCTTTATGTAGCAGATCTTATGGTGGCTTATACAAAGCTTCATAATGTTCACTGGTATGTTCAAGGAAAACAGTTCCACAGAATGCATGAACTATTTGAAGGATATTATGACAAGGTAACAGAAGACATGGACGCAGTTGCTGAAAGAATGCTTCAATTAGGATTCAAACCAGTTGCCAGCCTTAAGGGTGCACTGGAAATTGCTAAAATCGAAGAAAGAAACGAAGAATTCGCTAAGGATATCGATTTAGTACAAATCGTGAAGAAGGACTTTGACTATCTTCTCAAAATGACATTAGAAGTGAAGGAAGAAGCTGAAAAGGCTGGAGATGATCCTACAGTAGATATGATGAATGAATTTACAGCATACTACCAGAAAGCACTCTGGATGCTGAATTCCACATTAGCATAAAAGTTAAATTGACTCCTCAGAAATCTGAGGGGTCAATCTTATTTTACAGGATAAATTCTGATATACGGTTTTCTTACTGTGTGCCTTGATAAATTAGTCATACATCTGTATAATTGAAAAGATGTAAATGAATGTAATAAAGTGAGGAATAAGTTAATGAAATTAGGAATAGTAGGATTGCCAAATGTCGGTAAAAGTACATTGTTTAATGCAATTACCAAAGCTGGTGTTGAGGCTGCAAATTATCCTTTTGCAACGATCGAGCCTAATATTGGTGTTGTATCGGTCCCGGATGAAAGACTTGATCATTTAGAGAAGTTATATAATTCAAAGAAAAAAGTGTTCGCACATGTAGAGTTCTATGATATTGCGGGGCTTGTTAAAGGCGCGTCTCAAGGAGAAGGACTTGGTAACAAATTTTTGAGTCATATCAGAGAAGTGGAGGCGATCATCCATGTGGTTCGATGTTTTGAAGATGATAACATCGTCCATGTCGAAGGCAGCGTAGATCCGCTAAGAGACATTGAAACCATCAATATTGAACTGATTTTCTCCGATCTTGAAACGCTGGAGAAGAGAATTGATAAGGCAATGAAGCTTAAGCGCTCTGGAGATAAGGCTGCGCAGGCTGAATATGACCTGATGGAAAGAATCAAAGCCCATCTTGAAGCAGGAAAACCTGTGAGAACTTTCGAATCGGAAGAAGAAGAAAAAGAACTGATCAGAGGACTCTTCCTTCTTACCTCAAAGGATGTTCTTTATGCTGCCAACATTTCTGAAGAAGACCTGATGGCAGGCGAAGAAAACGAGATGGTAAAGAAAGTGAAAGAACATGCTGCGAATGAACATTCCGGGCTTGTAACCATATGCGCAAGACTGGAAGAAGAGCTATCTGGCCTCGAAGACGATGAGAAAATTGAAATGCTTGCCGAGTACGGTATTAAAGAAACTGGACTTGATCGACTGATCAAGGAAAGTTATAGACTGCTTGGCCTCATGAGTTTCCTGACAGCAGGACCTGATGAAGTCAGAGCATGGACCATCAAAGTGGGCACAAAAGCTCCTGTAGCGGCTGGTAAGATTCACTCTGACATCCAGAGAGGGTTCATCAGAGCGGAAGTCATCTCCTATGATGCGCTCATGGAATCAGGCTCAGAAGTACATGCTAAGGAAAGAGGTCTGTATAGAATTGAAGGAAAAGAATACATTATGCGTGAAGGCGATGTAGTCAACTTCAGATTTAACGTATAGAATGAAAAATGATCTTCATACCGTAATGGTATGGAGATTTTTTTTATAAACATTATCTTTTTAACATTGCTTTTGTTATACTAAGAGCATATCGTTTACTTACTATTTTAAATTTAGAATTGTTAATTGGAGGTTTTTATGCCTGTTAAATTTGAGAAGATGAGTGTTACAACATTCATATTAATGCTGCTGGCAATTTTTGCACTGCTTATTTCAGTCGCTGTTGGGATTGCTATGACAGAAACATCAGGATATTCTATCTATTATGTCCAGATTTTCTTCTATGTGCTTATGTTTGTAGGATTTTACATTTGGGGTCTCACAAAAAGAGAACGGAAAATAATGATGGTGAAGGGAAATGAGGAAAAACCGCTTCATCTGGCTTTTGTGCCGTTTCTGGTTGGAGGTATTGTAACTGTTCTTTATGTGCTGGCACTTCAGCAGTTTCTTCCAGGATTGTATGAATCCTATATGGAGGCAGCGGAACAGATGCAGGGGATTTCGCTTCAATCGGATCCTATTGAACTGTTGCTCCTTTTTATATCAATTGTGATACTTGCACCGATTGTAGAGGAAATTGTATTCAGGGGAATTTTCTTCAACCTGCTGAATAAAAAAAGAAGCACTTTGACAGCAATGATCCTTTCATCTCTGGTTTTTGGTTTTCTTCATGCTGAAACAATGGTCCCAACAGCTGTTATAGGCTTTGTTCTTTGTTTCATCTATCACCGGACGGGCAGTCTGCTGCTTGTGATGGCAGGACATATGGTGAATAATCTGATCGCATTTTCATTACCACTGCTGATCGGAGATGCAGATCCTATTGGTACAAACATGCAAGTTTTCGGTGGAATCCTGATACTGTTTTATATAGCAGGAGCCATCTATTTCATTGTTTATATCCTGAAAAACAAGTATTTCCTGGCTTATGACGGACCTATGCACAGAGCTAGTGGTGCGAAATCCGCTTATCGTAAGGATCAGAAGAGTTTCGATGATAAATTTTCTGATGGAAATAAAAGCATCATAGATATTTCAAAATCATTGGAGGATGGAATGCCTGTATTTCCGGGAGACCCGGAAGTGGCCATAAAAGAAGTCCATCATGTTTCTGAAGAAGGCTATGCCGTCAGAAGCATCCATATGAATACACATGCATCAACCCATATGGATTTTCCAAGTCATTTCATTGAAAACGGCAAGACTCAGGATGATCTGGATCTGAACCTGGTACTTGGAGAAGTACTGGTCACCGATACTTTTGACGAATTTCTTCCTGAAGGAACAATGAGAGTCCTAGCGAAGGAAGGATTTCTTACAAAAGAACGTGCAGCTGCACTGGTCAGTGGAGGAATCAGGCTAGTAGGTACAGTCAACGATTCCATAGAAGAAAGCTACCCTTATGATGTGCATAAAATTCTCCTGGAAAATGGTATAATCATAATAGAAAATTTAAATCTGAGTCATGTTGTCAGAGGGAGGTACACTTTGAGCGCATTTCCACTGAAAATAAAAGGAGCTGAAGCGGCTCCGGCAAGGGTGGTGCTTATTGATGATTTACGTAGGAGCAGCCAGGCTGAGCTTTAGAGTCAGTTATGTGCATTCTCTGAAAGAGAAAAGAAGCATTGTAAACAGCATAAAAGCAAAAGTGAAAAACAAATTCAATGTTTCCATTTCGGAAACTGAAGATCTGGATCAGCACAAAAGCATTGTGATCGGGCTGGCTTCCGTATCTTCAAAAAGAGATATCGTGGAAGGTACTTTGAGAACAGTTACGGATTTTATTTTGAACAGTTTCGATGTGGAACTGATTCAGGAAGAAACATATACAGATAATTTTTAGGAGGCAAATGTATGAATTTTAATGACTATAAGTATGAAAGACCTGAAATGAAAGAAGTGAAAGAAAAAGCGGTGGGTATTCTTAAGGACATGGAAAATGCGAAATCCAAAGAAGCCTTTCTTGATGGTATGGATGAGTTCATAAAATTAAGACTTCATGTAGAATCCATGTTCCAGCTGGTATCGATCAGGCACAGCATCGACACGAGAGACGAATTCTACGATAAGGAATCTGATTATGTGGATATGGCAATGCCTGAACTTCAGGATTTAGTGACCAAGTTCTATCATGTTATTCTAGATACTCCATTTAATGGGGATGTGGAAGAAAAATACGGTAAACATCTTCTGAATCTTGCAGAGCTTTCCATTAAAGCTTTCAAGCCGGAAATCATAGAAGACATGCAGGTGGAAAACAAATTATCATCTGAATATTCAAAGCTTGTGGCGTCAGCCAGCATCATGTTCGAAGGAGAAGAGAGAAATCTTTCAGGACTTGTTCCATTTATGGAAAATCCCGACAGAGCAACAAGAAAAGCCGCTTATGAAGCCTATTCAGGTTTCTTTAGTGAACATGAAAAGGAATTTGACCGTATTTATGATGAACTTGTCAAAGTGAGACATAAGATGGCCAAAAAACTGGGTTATGAAAATTACGTGCAGATGTCCTATGATGGACTGTTAAGAACTGAATACGGTCCAGAAGAAGTCAAGACATACAGAGAAGCCATCTTAAAGCATATCGTTCCACTGGTGGTCAAGCTTCGTAAAAGACAGGCGAATAGATTAGGCATTGATGAACTGAAGTATTATGACGAAGCCATCGAATTCACTACAGGAAACGCAACACCAAAGGGTTCACCTGAATGGATCATAGACAACGGAAAGAAAATGTATACAGAGCTCTCGACTGAGACAAAAGATTTCTTTGATTTTATGATCGAGCATGAGCTTCTTGATCTTGTCACAAAGAAAGGGAAACAGGCAGGTGGATATTGCACCTACATTCCAGATTTTAAATCTCCATTTATCTTCTCCAATTTCAATGGAACATCAGGAGACATTGATGTATTGACACATGAAGCGGGACACGCCTTCCAGGTATTCTCCTCCAGAGAGTATGAAGTGCCTGAATATAGCTTTCCTACTTATGAAGCCTGTGAAATACATTCTATGTCCATGGAATTCTTTACCTGGCCTTGGATGGAGAACTTCT
>DATIRH010000491.1:0-9223 GCA_035469845.1 Proteiniclasticum sp.
TCATAGCAGCCATTGTTTATGATGTTACAAGAGGTTCCTTTGTAGCTCCGATTACACTAGCAGTAATGGAAGAATATTTTGAGGATCAGCTGACCTCTCAATTTCCGGATTATCAGAGACAATTTGACTATGATTCCCCTGTTCCTGCGACGTCTTCTGGCGCACAGGAGGAGACTTCAGAAAATTCGGATGAAAATACAGATGAATCTTCAAATGAAGAAGAAAATACTCCATAAAATAAAAGTATGCACAAAATTGATTGTGCATACTTTTATCTGTTATTCGTGCTGTTTCAATATGATTTGCTCTTCATTGCCTTCCTTTGCTGCTTCAAGCAGTGCAGTAGAGAAGGCTCTGAAATCTTTTGAAGAAGTGGTGGCACCTGAGACTGTATCTACTTCATCAGGATTCTGATGAAGTAAGAGAGCTTTTTCAAGTTTTTCCAGGTAAATAACGGGATTCGTTCCTTTGGTTGCAAACATCGCTTCATTATAAGCAATATCTTCAGACTTCAGCTTACCCTGATTCTCTCCGGTTCCTTCATAATCATAATCAGCAGAAACGATTTCTCCGTTAAGGATTTCGATGGACATGAAAGCTTTCCAATTGGTCGGATCAGGTTCATCAAAAATAACAGAATACGTTCCATCCTGAAGCGGTTTCTCTATATCATTCTGACAGCCTGCCAGAATGCTTATCGTAATAATTGATACGGCTAGAAGTTGGAGCGGTTTTATCAAACGACATTCCTCCTTGTATTGGGATTCTTTTTGTTTATAATAACCTACTTTTTAATTTCGTGCAATTTAATATTCAGTATATCAATTAGTGATGAAATTATCAAACTTAAGGTGAAAGCATTCAAATCTTAAGTAGAATCTGCTATAATTATTTTTTGGGAACAGTTTATTATCGGAAGAGGGAGTATTGAAAATGAAAGTGAAAAAATGGGACGTTATTATCATAAGTCTTTTCGTTATAGCTTCCTTTATACCTGCATTAATTTTCACTCTACAGGCAAAATCAGATACCGGTGGATACTATGTAGAGATTAAAGTGCAGGGAGAACTGTATGAAACTAGACAGTTGACTGGACATACAGGAAGAGAAGAAATACGGATCGAAACTGACTTAGGTATAAATATAGTAGAAATCATTGATGAACAAGTTGGCATGTATGAAGCGGATTGTCCTGATAAGATATGTTATTCACCTGAATACATAGGTAGACCAGGAGAGACCATCGTATGTTTGCCAAATAGAATAGTCATTGAAGTCAAAGGAGAAAAACCAGATGCAGATGATGAAGACACTATCACAGGGTGGAAAAGTGACTACCATGAATAAGACGACTAAGATGATCTTCATTTCGCTGATTGTTGCGCAAGCGCTTGTACTGCATGTAGTTGAAGGGATGATTCCGGTTCCCATCGGTATCCCTGGTGCAAAACTTGGACTTGCAAATATCTTTACGATCATCTCTCTTTATATATTGGGCTTTAAATCTACAGTTATTGTCGTGGTTCTAAGAGTAGCTTTAGCTACCATGTTCGGCGGGACGCTATCCTCATTCCTGTTCAGTCTAAGTGGCGGTTTGTTAAGTCTATTCTCCATGACGATTATTAAAAATCTGTTGAAGGATAAAGTAAGCATTATCGGGGTTAGCGGTGCAGGTGCAGTCAGTCACAATATCGGGCAGCTTATGGTTGCATCCTACATTGTAAGAAACTGGACTGTAATGATGTATTTACCTGTCCTGACCTTCATTGGAATAGGAACAGGGATATTCATTGGGATTACTGCAAACTATATCATCGGGCATATGAGCAAGATAAAAGCGGTGAACAGAATCAGCAGATTAAAGGAAGAGGAAATCTTTATTCGGAAACGATAATGGTTTAAAAATGGATAAGTAAATGCTCATCTATAAAACACAGAATTTTCATGCACTTTTTTGCCTGAAAAATATTTAAATTAATTTTTTGTTAACTCTTGACAAGCACTTACGCTGGTGCTAATATTAAAAGTTAACAATTTGACATTAAGATCAAAACCCTGTATAATGATATTTGGAAGAAGGTGTTTTGATTGGAATATTATAATAATATTACAGATATCAGGAATGAGATTGAAAAAAATCTAGGTAGAGATGTAAAACTCAAAGCTAATGTGGGTAGAAGGAAAATGTATGAAAGTACAGGAACCATTGAAAATGTATACCCTAGTATTTTCGTCGTAAGACTTGATAACGAAGCTAAGGGTTGCGTAAGTTTCAGCTACTCTGATGTACTGACAAAGACAGTAACACTTTCATACAAGAATTAGTATGTACATGGTACCGGTATTCCGGTACTTTATTTTTTTTTGTGGAAAATTCAGAAGGAATTTGTCATAATAGAGAGTAAATAATAATAAAGTAGGTGTAGTAGTGTTAGTAAAGGCTTTTGCCAAAATCAATCTATCTTTGGATATTGTCGGGAAAAGGGCAGATGGATATCATCTCCTTGAAATGGTCATGCAGAACGTGGATCTTCATGACGATGTAGTAATTGAAGAGATGAATGAAGGGATCACCCTTACATGCAATAAAGGATATGTGCCAGTTGATGAACGGAATATTGCCTATAAAGCAGCGATGCTTCTGATTGACACAAAAGACATAGGTAAAGGAGTTCGTATCGAGATCACCAAAAGGATTCCTGTCGCAGCAGGGCTAGCTGGTGGAAGCGCTGATGCGGCTGCAGTCTTGATAGGGATGAATGAACTGTTCGGTCTTGGGATGTCCACTGAGGAGCTTATGGTGGAAGGCCTGAAGCTCGGAGCGGATGTTCCTTATTGCATTGTAGGTGGAACATGTCTTTGTGAAGGGGTTGGGGAAATAGTCACGCCATTAAAACCCTTTAAAGATCAGGTGATTTTACTTGTGAAACCACCCTTTGGCGTATCTACAAAAGATGCTTACGGATCATTTGAGCTTGATAAGATAAAAAAGCATGTGAATACGGAGAAGCTCATTAAGGCAATGGATCAGAAAGACCTTGATGGAGTGAACTACTATTCCAGGAATTTACTCGAGAATGTTGTTCTGCGGAAATATCCTGTTCTAAAGAATATCAAACAGACTCTTGCCCGTCATGGTTCTGTTGTTACACTGATGAGTGGAAGCGGTCCTACCATCTATGGAATATTCAAAGACATTAAAGATGCGGAAAATGCTGCGAAGATATTGAACAGAAATAATAATGAAGTGATCTTAACCAGAACGATTTAGTTTTATGGGATTACGAAGAAAATAAAGGGGATGTAGTTTGATGCTACATCCCCTTAACCGTTTTCGATATAAGATTCTATCTTGATTACAGTTCCATCAGTTTACCCAGATGGCTGTCGCTTTTCTCGCTTATCAGCCTTCTTGCTAGAGCATAAATGTTTTGGGCAGCTTCAGGTTTCGCGTTGGATTTTGAGCGAGTTTTCAGGTCTTCGAGTTCTTTATCATTCAGTAAAGCATTCTCTATGATATGGCCGCACTTTTCACCGGTGCCAAGATTGATAGCCAGGCGATGCCTGAACAGGTAATCCGCATTCTGTACTTCGTGACCTGGTATTGCTGTGTAGATAGCCAGAGGTGTACCTGTGATGAAGCTTTCGGTGATGGTCAGTCCGCCTGGTTTCGTGATCAGAAGATCCGTTATACTCAGAATATCATTCATATTGTCACAGTAATGGAGTGGAATAACACATCGGTCACAGTCTTCACTTAATTCCATGACCTTATTATATAATCGGATATTGCTTCCGGTTAATACAATGACTTGAAAATCCGAAGGAATGGTTAAAATTTCCTGGATGATTTCTTCGATGTTCCCGATTCCCAGGCTTCCCCCCATGATGGTCAGTGTTTTTTTATCGGGACTGATATTCAGTTCAGAACAGATTTCATTTTTGGGTCTGGTTTTAAAAAAATCATGTGAAATGGGGATCCCATATGGGAAAATCATTTCAGCGTCTCTACCCCGCAAAACCAGTTCGCGAACCATATCTTCATTGGAAACAACATAGGCATCAACATTTCTGTGGACCCAGAATGCGTGAGATGCATAATCAGTCATAACTACGAGAGAAGGTTTCTGCCATCCGAATTTTTTTCGCAGAATCGATAATACCTGAGCGGTAAAAGCGTGTGTTGCAAAAATAATATCCGGTTCAAATTCCAGAATCGTAGGATATAGCTGTTTTGTAAGATAATCATTTCCAATGGACGATGATTTTATAAAACGACCATCTTCGTCTGAATGTTTATAAAGATATTTAAAAAAGGAAGGATAATGGCGTATGCTTCGGAGGTAGGTTCCTACCACAAGCTTATCAAGAAATGGGCTGATATACTTTATTGTATCAATGATTCTAACCTCAGAATCAGGTTCGTTGAGGAGGATAGATTCTTTGATTGCCTCAGCAGCCTTTCCATGCCCGCCACCTGTCGATACTGACAGAATTAATGCTTTCATGCTCTGCACCTCGTAAATTCGTATTAATACTATTATTGCCTGAATTTCAGTATTTCTCAATAGGGAACAGTAAATAGTTACAATGGTACTGTTTATTCATTGTTACTGTTATGAAACTGATTATAGTTTATAATAGAAATATTAAATGGCTGTTAATTTTTACAGCAGGGATTCTTAAATAACTGATAAACACATAGATGTGAAGAGGTGCAAAATGGAAAAAGTGAAGATTGAAGTAAGGAACTGTAGACATAATGAGGAACCAATAGAAGTGATTTATTTAGGAAACCTTGAGGAGAGGGAGAACCAGACCCATGTGGCGTACGATGAGAGTGTACTCACAGGAATGGAAGGTGTAAAGACGGTCCTGATCATAAATGACAATCATCTGGAAATCATAAGAACCGGAAATATCAAAACGAAAATGATTTTCAAAGAAAAGTACAAAGATAATTTTGTTTATAGCATGAATGAAGGATCTATGTCCATGGCTCTGGAGACGGATGAGCTGAATGTAGGTCGAAAGGGTAAGCAGATTGATATCTATATCAGATATCGCCTTGAAATTGCGGGAGACCCAGGAGACAAGAATGAGATGACGATTAAAATTATAAAAAATTAAAAAATGGCAAACAAATATAAAAATAATGGTAGCAGTATGAAAAAAAGTATGCTATCATTATTTTTATATTTAATTTACCAAACACTAATCCCATTTTATTTAATGGGGTAATTCTTATTATATCAAACACAGTGAACTTGTCAATAGTTTTTGGAGGGATTTACATGAAAAATACAAAGTACATTTTTGTTACAGGTGGAGTAGTATCCTCATTAGGTAAGGGAATCACGGCTGCTTCTCTCGGGAGATTGCTTAAAAATCGAGGGCTGAAGGTGACGCTGCAGAAGTTTGATCCCTATCTCAATGTGGATCCGGGGACAATGAGCCCCTATCAGCACGGTGAAGTCTTTGTTACTGATGATGGTGCTGAGACTGATCTGGATCTTGGTCACTATGAGAGATTCATTGATGAAAACCTGTCTCAGGACAGCAATGGGACAACGGGAAGAATTTACTGGACTGTGATCAGTAAAGAAAGAAAAGGAGATTATCTCGGTGGTACGGTTCAAGTGATACCTCATATTACCAACGAGATCAAGGGGAAAATATTCAGTGCATCTCATGAAAGTGATGTTGATGTGATCATAACAGAAATCGGTGGTACCGTAGGAGACATTGAATCATTACCGTTTCTGGAAGCAATCAGACAGATTAAATATGATGTGGGAGAGAAAAATGTGCTGTTTATCCATGTGACCCTGGTGCCCTATCTCGGAAAAGCAGGGGAACTGAAGACAAAACCCACACAGCATAGTGTAAAGGAGCTGCGCAGTAGAGGAATTCAGCCCGATATTATCGTGTGCCGTTCAGAAAAGCCTCTATCAGGTGAATTGAAGAATAAGATCGGTCTTTTCTGCAATGTGGAGCCAAGAGCGGTTATTCAAAATCTGGATGCAGATATTCTGTATGAAATTCCGTTGCTTCTTCAGAAAGAGGGGCTTGATACACTCGCATGTGAAAAATTGAATCTCGACTGTAAAGAAGCGGACAATTCGGAATGGGAAGATATGGTATACCGCATGAAACATTTAGACAAAAAAGTCACCATCGCTCTTGTAGGGAAATATGTGGAACTTCATGATGCATATCTGTCTGTTGTAGAAGCTTTGTCTCATGGTGGTCTGCATAATGGAGCTGAGGTTGAAATCAGTTGGATCAATGCCATGGATTTAACAAAAGAAAACGTGGGAAAAAGGCTTCAGAATGCAGATGGTATACTTGTACCCGGTGGGTTCGGAACCAGAGGGATAGAAGGGAAGATCCTTGCTATTGAATATGCAAGAACAAATAATGTGCCGTTTCTGGGGATCTGTCTGGGAATGCAGACAGCGGTCATCGAGTTTGCTCGAAATGTACTTAAGTATGAAGATGCAAACAGCAGTGAATTTAATCCGGATTCGCAATATCCGGTCATAGATCTGATGCCAGAGCAGAAAGATATTGATGCACTAGGTGGAACGATGAGGCTAGGTCTCTATGAAGCTGAGCTCTTGCCAGGATCTCATGCTGAAGAAGCCTATGCGAAGAAAACAATTTTTGAAAGACATCGTCACCGATACGAGTTTAACAATGAGTATAGTACAAGCTTTGAGGAGAAGGGAATGCTCTTTAGCGGGAAAAATCCTCATAAAAATTTAGTGGAAATCATAGAAATTCCAGAGCACAGATGGTTTGTTGCGACACAATTCCATCCTGAACTAAAAAGTAGACCAACTGATCCTCATCCATTATTTAAAAATTTCATTAAAGCCTCCATGGAAAAGTAGAATTATTGATTTATTGGTAGCTAAAGCAGTATCTTTTGTGGATACTGCTTTTTCAGAATATGAAACTATATTGAGAGACTGATATGGAAGAACTTTACAATTCTCTTTTTTTGATATAAGATGATTCCAATTTATAATATTTATTTTCTACGTTAATAATCTGTCAAAATCTTTTGAATTAAAAATCTTGTTACTTCCAAAAATAAACCATAATAGACGATTAATGTAATACCCATTACGACAATGAAGTATAAGTAATGGCGTATTAGTGAATAATATTTTACAAGAAGAACCCGGAAAGAGGAGTTGTACATATGGCAAATAAAAATATTATGGAGCTGTCAAAGCTCAAACTTGACGAGCTTAGAGTTCTTGCCAAAGAACACCAAGTGAAGAGTTATCTGAAATACCGCAAAGCAGAACTGATTTCTATTTTAGATGAAATTCTGAAAACAGATGATAAATCTAAAGAGAAAGAAGCCAAATCATCAGTAGAAACACTTGAAATTTCAGCAGTGAAGGACAACAGCAAAGAAGAAAAAAAGGATAGTAATGAAACACCTATTGAGGAAAAACAGACCTCTACAAAACAGGATAATAAAGGCGACGAAAATGAAAATGAAAATGAAAGATCGTCAAAAAATGAGGAAAATATAAAAGAGACAGAACCCTTTAGACGAAACGACGGTAAAAGAGTCAAGTACTCCAATGAATTTGACTGCAAAGGTGTATTTGAGATTTTAGATATGAATAATTTCGGGTTTCTTAGAGGTGAAAACTATCTGACGAGTCCTGATGATATCTATGTTTCTCCACCGCAGATCAGAAGATTTGATTTAAGAACTGGTGATGAGGTCATAGGATATGCCAGATATCCAAAAGAAGGAGAAAAATTCGCCGGACTGAATTACATTGAAAAAATCAACGGTGAGAATCCTGAGAAATCTGTAGGAAGACCTTACTTTGATCGCCTTACACCCATCTATCCTGATGAGAGAATCAAGATGGAAGTGCCTTCAAAAAATGATCTATCTACAAGAATCATTGATCTGATGGCGCCAATGGGGAAAGGGCAAAGAGGTCTAATTGTTGCTCCACCTAAAGCAGGTAAGACAACAATACTGAAAAAGATCGCGCAGAATATTGCGCAGAATAATCCTGACATCAGAATTATTGTTCTTCTGATTGATGAACGACCTGAAGAAGTGACGGATATGCAAAGAAGCATCGATGGAGATATTATTTATTCCACTTTTGATGAAGAGCCAGATCATCACACGAAGGTCGCAAGAATGGTCCTAGAACGTGCCAAGCGAATGGTAGAGCAGAAACTGGATGTGGTTATCCTTATGGACTCCATAACCAGACTGGCAAGAGCTTATAACCTGACAGTCAATCCTTCTGGAAGGACTTTATCAGGAGGCCTGGACCCGGCTGCGCTCATCATGCCTAAAAAATTCTTCGGTGCTGCAAGAAATATTGAAGAAGGCGGAAGTCTGACGATTCTTGCCACAGCCCTAGTGGATACAGGTTCCAGAATGGATGATATGATTTTTGAGGAGTTCAAGGGAACAGGGAACATGGAAATTCATCTTGACCGAAGACTTCAAGAAAGAAGGATATTCCCGGCTATCGATATCTACAAATCTGGAACAAGAAAAGAAAAAGCACTACTGACCGATGATGAATACGAGATGACGATGAATATCAGAAGACAGATGAATTCTGGTGGAAGTGCAGATCGTGTTACGGAAGATTTGATCAGAATGATGAGTCAATCAAAAAACAACGATGAGTTCATTGAGATTTTAAAAAGCAGCCAAGTGTTTAAATAATCTAAATAGTAAAAGACTTTGTGTACCTCTCAAATGAGGAAGCACAAAGTCTTTTTTTTAGTAAGCACCAGTGATATGTTCCTGGTTATGCAGTGTTTTCTCTGTATTCACTTTCGCGCGTAATTTCCATACTGAACTCAGATGTATTTAACCTTTTTCCTCCGAAAATGAAAATTATTCTGGTACATATGGTACAGGATTGAGTGCGAGAAGTGATTTTTTCACATCCAGAATTCGCTGGTTCAAGGAACCCACAAAAAGCAGATCAAGACTTTTACTGGAAGCTACATAAGGACCGTCCACAAGAATATCTATCTGCTCCAGTAGGGGAAGATAACGACTGATGTCCGAAAAAAGTTCCTCCAGAGTATAGCCTGTGTATGCCATAATCGTGAAATCAGGATTAGATGCAATTATACTTTTTCTGACTGCCACGGCGAGGGAGGCGAAGGGTTCTACCTGGAAAAATGGATCTCCACCGGAGAAAGTGAT
>DATIRH010000492.1:0-4620 GCA_035469845.1 Proteiniclasticum sp.
ATACGCTTCTACGGAGCTTCCGTTGACAGCAGCAAAGAGATGGATGCAATTCTCAAAAATACCAGTAGCCAGGTCATCGAAGTCATGTTTAATATCTTTCATCAAGAACCGAAAGATGCGATTAAACGCGCTCATGAGCAAGGCGTTGGTATCATTACGAAAGTGCCCCTTGATTCAGGGTGGTTGACCGGTAAGTATGACGAGAAAAGCACCTTCACGGGTATCCGCGCGCGATGGACGAATGAGGTTATAGAAAAGCGCAGCCAGATCGTTGATAAGGTACGTGCAATCATCGGGGAAGACATGTCAATGTCCAATGCAGCCCTTCAATATATTTTATCGGTAGAGGGTGTATCCTCAGTGATTCCGGGGGCAAGAAACACAAAGAAGCTGAGTGAAAATCTTCGGGCATCCGAGCAGAACCTGCCAGAACAGATTAAAGTGGCCTTATATGAATTATGGATAGCTGAAATCAAAGATTCACCTCTACCATGGTAAGCGGTAATGAAAACACTTGATGACAACATCTCCTAGGAATCCCATGCGATTACAGCAATAATCGCGCATACTTATACTATCTTACTATGTAGAGGAGACTAAAATTGGAAATAGAACTGATACTAGCCACTAAGGAAAATGCAAACATAATAAGAAATTTATATCCCCTATACTTATATGATTTATCTGAGATTTATGGACATTTCCCTAACCAGTATGGAATATACGAAGACGAGACAATAAAAACTCTAGCTGAGCAATATACTATTCAGGATGCGTGGTTTCAGAATCCAGAGTCTCTTCACCCCTTCATTATTTTTGTCGATAAAAAGCCCGCAGGCTTTATGCTGATATCCGAGGGGAAACATGCACCTAAAGATACAGAGTATTTTGTATATGAATTTTTCCTTCTTCGTCCCTATCGCAGAAAGAATATAGCTGGAATTGCTGCTGTAAAAGGGTTCGATCATTTCAAAGGGAAATGGGCTCTGTATACAAATCCTACGACCACAAATAAGAAGGCTCAATCCTTCTGGAATAAAACTGTAGGAAATTATACTTCTGGGAACTTTGAAAAGGCCATAGACAGTACCTTTGATGGAGAGAAGCTCATCTTCAGTTTCAGTAATTCAGGCATCTGATTCCTTGAAAACATAGCACTCCACAAAAAAGAATGCGATTGATATCACCTTAATGAAAAAGACCCAGAAGTATGGTGCAACCTACTGCTATGGAGGTGCACAGGAATTCTATGAGCACATCGGCTTTGAAACAGTCTGTCAACGAAAAAAGCGGACTAAAGTCTGGTAGTCATAATGAGCACTGACTACATCCATGAGAACACCATGGCGCTGAAAAGGAGGTATCAATGGACTATTACTTTGAAAATCTCAATCCTGACCATCTTGAACCTGTCATCGACATTTTTAACTACTATATCAGGAACACATTTGCTGCCTATAGAGAACAAGCTGTTGAATCCGAGCATTTCAGAAAATTCATCGACCCCTCGGAGGTGCATTGCGGATTTGCAGTGAAGACCTTGTCTGATAAAATTGTGGGCTTCTGTCTATTAGAACCCTATGCCTCATATGCTTCAACATTTTCAGAAACAGCCGAAGTCATGTATTTTATTCATCCGGATTATACCGGTAAAGGAATCGGTACACTTGCTCTTCATAAACTTGAAGATGAAGCGAAAAAAAGAGGAATCATACACTTGCTTGCAGATATCTCATCAGAAAACAGCGAAAGCATAAAATTCCATGAGAAGAACGGCTTTACCGAGTATGGACGACTGAGAAACATCGGAAAGAAATTTGATAAATACTTCAGTGTTGTCTATATGGGCAAGGATCTTATTTGACTTAATTCTATGGCTTCTTCCTTAGATGGTTTAACCGGTTACCTTTAAAGCATAAAGAAAGAAACAGGGACAAAGATATTTTTCAATCTTTGTCCCTGTTTTAATTTGAAAGTTATATGATGTCCGAAATTCCTGTATTACAAGAACCTGAGTATGTTCTATCTTTCAGGAACAAATTCTGGCAATGTCTTAGTTGCCGCATATTGTCCTGCGATCATTCCATGAACACCTGCATCTGGAATCGCATTGGATCCCAGTCTATTGGTACCGTGGACTCCTCCAGTAACTTCACCAGCTGCGAAAAGCCCTGGAATCACATCACCGAAAATGTCCTGCACTTCAGTATTACTCGTGATCATAAGTCCTCCCATTGTATGATGAACAGATGGCCATTGAGGGATTGCGTAATAAGGTCCTTCTTCAATTTTCATCATTACACCTGGATCAATGACTTTTCCGAAATCCGGATCTACGCCATCTTCAACAAAACCATTGTGCTTTTCAATGGTTTCTTTCAGCACAGCTCCATCCATATCAATTTTCTGTTCTGCAAATGTTGCTTCATTCAGCATTTCTGCCAGCTCTTCTAGGCTATCAGCCTTAAATATTCTTCCGGCTTCAATTCCATTAGCCAATTGTACTTCATTAACGAATCCAGCTTTTTCTACAAGTTCTTGGCTGAAAATCGAGAATGTTGAAAAACCGCCAGTGTCTTGTGCAGCTTTAGCACAAACGTCTCTACGTTCACCTTCATTGACATATCTATTGCCATCTGCATCCACATAGACAATACCCGCACTAGGGCCACTAAATGGGATTACCGCAGTTGCGTCGATACGTCCATTGTTAGGATCAGCAAAGGGATAGAGCTGAATATATGACATATGCATTGTATTCGCCCCGATCTGCTGTGCCATAGTAATTCCTTCTCCTGTTGCGCCGACATGATTGGTTGTTGGAATATCTTCAGTCAGTGCAGGAACATACTTGCTTCTCATTTCAATGTCTCCTGAGAAACCGCCTGTTGTAATTATCACACCATTTTTTGCCTGAATATTCTTAAGTCCATCAGCCGTTTCAACTTCTATTCCTACGACGGAACCTTCTCCAGAATTTTCACGGTATATTTTAGTCATCTTCGTTTCCAGCATTACAGTCGCATCAGTTTCATCTAAGATTTTCTTTTGAACTGCTACCACGTCTGAACCTACGCCATTTTCAGTTGTATAAGTTCTATAGCCGTAATGTCCACCAGGTCTTGTGATGGATTCACGTACCTTCAGTCCGTTGTCCAGCATCTGGTTCAGAAATACAGGTGATCCATAAACTAAGTTTTCAACCAGTTCACGATCTCCCATGAAATCTCCACCTGCAATGGTATCCTCAATATGCTTTTCAGCAGAATCTGGTTCCAGGTTCAGCTTCGTATAGAGATCATCAGCCAGATTACTTGTATATGATGCCCATACTCCACCATTGATCTGTGAATTGCCTCCAAGAACAGGCATTTTATCAATTAGTAATGTGCTTGCTCCGTTGGTTGCGGCACTATGTGCAGCAGCTAAACCTGCAAATCCTCCACCTACGACGACGACATCATAGGATTCATCCCAGGTTTCTGGGATTTCAGCAGAACCCATAAATTTTGTTTCTTCAGTCTCTTCTACTTGTTCCTCATTTTCTTTTTCAAAGTCAGCACTATTTCCGCCAGCTTCTTCAATTGCTGTTCTGACAGCTTCTAAAATACCGTTGCTTGTCATCGTTGCTCCAGCAACTGCATCTACAGTTAAGCTCTGCTCCTCAATGATAAGACCGGGCATTTTCTCCAGTGCAGCATCTGAGACCCCTGCGGTGTCATTATGCTCAAGTACCTCTATAGCCTTAATGCTGTTCGCGTCTAACGTTACTTTGACCTTCATGCCATCTTGATATCCTTTCACTGATACCTCGTATTCTCCAGCCGTCATCGCTTGAACATTAGTCTCCTCAGGTTGAGCTGGTTCTTCAGCAACCTTCTCATTGCATCCTGCTGCAAAGATCAGCATTGCTGAAAGCAGTAGTGCAACAAAACTCTTTGATTTCTTCATTTGTATTCCTCCTAAAATAATAATAAATGCCAATACAACATCGTTAACACTTTAACATATTATGCTGTTTTTGTACACTCCAAAGTGTTCATTTTTTATATTATTTTACTTACAAATATATATAATTATCAGCAAATATCTAGTGATATCAAGGTTTTTCATTTTCTAGAATAGAATAATTTTTATTATTTTTTGTTTTATTTTTAACAATAATAATGAGGAGATGATTTCTCATTGCATAAAAATATTAGAACGAAATGAAACTATATCCGATGAAAGTGAAATCTGTGAACTCGATAAATAACATATTGAATATATATGACAGCTCTGATGAAAAAACTCAGGGTAATAAACCGGAAAATAATAACTCAGAATACCCTGGTCCTTCACGATAGAATGCCTCATCTCTTCTCACGATTGCTCTGACAGATTGAATGATTATTGGTTGATCAGTACCATTTGAAATTTTTAAATATTTGTCAGTTATTAATGAATTTGTCATATAGTTAACATTTTTCTCTTCCTGTTCCTTTCTGATTGAGTACCATTTGATTACACCTTTTTGTATTGCTATAGTGAAATTATAAATAACTCATACATCTGCCGGAAATGATTCTAATCTGATATACTCGTAAGGAGGCGTATATCATGTTAAAACCTGTTGTTTCT